>CAMUFS010000020.1 GCA_947088195.1 uncultured Clostridia bacterium | reverse complement strand
GGCGGACCTTTCTCAAACATGACTCACCAACTCACAATTACAAATAACCTATAAAGTTGTTTCGTATAAAGTATGCTTTATCATAAAACAAGCTCCCACAGATATGTTTTTCACATTCATCTATGGGAGCCTATTTTATATCATCTTCTCTTCGGTTTCTATTTTTGATTCTTCAAAGTCATCTTCATTCAAAAGCTCTTCTTCCATCTCATAAAGTGAAAGCTTTTCCCCTAGCTCTTCTGAATCTGTTTTCTCAAATCCATGTTTTTCTTCTGTTCCAAGACCTTTTGTTATCTTCTTTTCCGCCAACCCATAATTATAGGAATCTGGCATATTTCCCTTATCTTCAGCCTCAACGACATCCGTATCCAGCTTAACGGAGCGATAACGCTTCATACCAGTTCCTGCTGGAATTAATTTACCAATGATCACATTCTCTTTTAAGCCGACAAGTGGATCGATCTTTCCATTGATTGCTGCTTCCGTAAGAACCTTTGTCGTCTCTTGGAAGGATGCTGCGGAGAGGAACGAGTTGGTTGCCAATGAAGCTTTGGTAATTCCAAGCATTACCTGCTTTCCTTCTATCGGCTTCTTTCCCTCAGCAATCAGCCTTTCATTTTCCTCATTGTAATCCAACACATCCATTGATGTGCCCGGAAGATAATCACTATCTCCACTCTCTTCCACCCGGATTTTTTTCAACATCTGGCGCACAATCACTTCAATATGCTTGTCGTTAATCTCCACACCCTGAAGACGATACACACGCTGCACCTCTCGGATCATATAGTCCTGAACAGCACGGACACCCTTAATCTTCAATATATCATGTGGATTAATGCTTCCCTCGGTAAGCTCATCACCCGCCTCCAACACCGCTCCGTCCTGAATTTTAATTCTAGAGCCATAAGGAATCAGATAGGATTTTGAGTTCCCGCTCTCATTATCTGTTATTATAATCTCGCGCTTTCTCTTGGTATCCTTGAAGGTTGCCACTCCACCAAACTCAGCGATAATTGCAAGTCCCTTCGGCTTTCTAGCCTCAAAAAGCTCTTCTACTCTAGGAAGACCTTGTGTAATATCATCTCCGGCAACTCCACCTGTATGGAAGGTACGCATGGTAAGCTGTGTGCCCGGCTCACCGATCGACTGTGCGGCGATAATGCCGACCGCCTCACCAACCTGAACCGCCTGTCCAGTAGCCATATTGGCACCATAGCACTTTGCACATACTCCTGTATGTGACTTACAGGTAAGGATGGTACGTATTTTAACTGACTCCACTCCACTTCCCACTACTTTAGCGGCACGTTTCGGCGTGATCATATGATTTGCCTTTACTATCAATTCACCACTTTGTGGATCCTTGATATCCTCAACCGCATATCTTCCCATAATTCTGTCTTCCAAGCTCTCTATCATCTCACGGCCATCCATAAATGCCTTGACTTCCATGCCCGGAATCTCATCTTTGCCCTCACAGCAATCCACTTCACGTATAATTAGCTCTTGTGAAATATCTACCAAACGTCTGGTCAAATATCCAGAGTCGGCTGTACGAAGCGCTGTGTCAGACAATCCCTTGCGGGCTCCATGTGCGGAGATAAAGTACTCCAAAACGTCAAGTCCCTCTCGGAAATTTGACTTGATAGGCAGCTCGATAGTACGTCCCGTTGTGTCCGCCATCAGCCCTCGCATCCCGGCAAGCTGTTTTATCTGCTTATCGGAACCACGAGCTCCTGAATCTGCCATCATATAAATATTATTGTATTTATCAAGACCTGTCAGCAATGCAGTGGTGATCTCATCATCTGCATTTTTCCATGTCTCTATTACCTCTTTATAGCGCTCTTCCCCAGTAATAAAGCCTCTTCTATAATTTCTTGTAATCGCTTCAATCGTTTTTTCTGCATTGGCAAGTATTGTCTTTTTCTTCTCTGGAACGGTCATATCCGAGATTGATACTGTCATGGCTGCTCTTGTAGAGTATTTATATCCCATGGATTTAATATCATCCAAAACCTCGGCTGTCCTTGTAGCTCCATGTGTATTGATAACTTTTTCCAAAATCTTCTTAAGCTGTTTCTTGCCAACATGAAAATCAACTTCTGGCAATAATTCATTGCCCGGCACACTTCTGTCCACAAATCCTAGATCCTGTGGCAAAATCTCATTGAAGATAAAACGTCCAACTGTTGACTCCACAATTCCTGTGAGCTTTGTTCCATCTGGCATCTGCTTGCTACAGCGCACTTTTATCTTGGCATGAAGGGTAATTACTTTATTTTCATATGCAAGAATAGCCTCATTGACATTCTTGAAAAATTTGCCTTCCCCTTCTGCCCCCGGTCTTTCCTGTGTCAAATAATAGATACCAAGCACCATATCCTGAGACGGAACTGCCACAGGCGCACCGTCCGAAGGCTTTAACAAATTGTTCGGCGACAGCAGCAAGAAGCGACATTCTGCCTGTGCTTCCACCGATAATGGCAGATGTACCGCCATCTGATCCCCGTCAAAGTCCGCATTGAACGCTGTACATACCAGCGGATGAAGCTTGATTGCCTTACCTTCTACCAATATTGGCTCAAATGCCTGTATTCCCAGTCTGTGAAGTGTAGGAGCACGGTTTAGCATTACTGGATGCTCCTTAATTACATCCTCTAACACATCCCAAACTTCCTTTTCCACCCTGTCAACCATCTTTTTTGCACTCTTGATATTATGCGCTGTCTGGTTGGCAACCAATTCCTTCATAACAAATGGCTTAAACAGCTCAATCGCCATCTCCTTGGGAAGACCACACTGATAGATCTTAAGCTCTGGTCCCACGACAATAACGGAACGGCCAGAATAATCCACACGCTTTCCAAGCAAATTCTGGCGGAAACGTCCCTGCTTGCCCTTAAGCATATCTGACAAAGATTTTAGTGCTCTATTTCCGGGACCTGTCACTGGCCTTCCTCTTCTGCCATTGTCAATCAAGGCATCCACTGCCTCTTGAAGCATACGCTTCTCATTGCGCACAATAATTTCAGGAGCCCCTAGCTCCAACAATCTTGCAAGACGATTATTTCGATTAATAATCCTTCTGTACAGATCATTGAGATCAGAGGTCGCAAAACGACCGCCATCAAGCTGTACCATAGGCCGAATATCTGGTGGTATTACCGGTATTACAGTGAGAATCATCCACTCTGGCTTATTTCCAGACAAGCGGAAGGCTTCCACTACCTCCAGCCTCTTAATAATCCTAGCGCGCTTCTGCCCGCTGGATTCCTTTAATCCTCTTTTTAACTCCTCTGCATCCTTTTCCAGATCGATCGCCTGCAAAAGCTCCATAATAGCTTCCGCACCCATCCCTACTCGAAAACGGCTGCCCCATTTATCATAATTATCCCTATACTCCTTCTCAGAAAGCACCTGCTTATACTGCAAATCTGTATCTCCCTTATCGAGAACAATATAGGATGCAAAATACAAGACTTTCTCTAAGGTTCTTGGAGAGAGATCCAAGATAAGTCCCATGCGGCTTGGAATCCCTTTAAAATACCAGATATGAGACACTGGAGCCGCCAACTGGATATGCCCCATGCGCTCACGCCGCACACTCGCCTTCGTCACTTCCACGCCACATCGATCGCAGATTACACCCTTATAACGAATTTTCTTATATTTACCACAATGACATTCCCAGTCCTTGCTTGGTCCAAATATTTTCTCACAGAATAATCCGTCTTTTTCCGGCTTTAGCGTTCTGTAATTGATTGTCTCTGGCTTTAGTACCTCTCCTCTTGACCACTGCTGGATCTTCTCCGGCGAAGCAAGCCCAATCTTAATTTTATCAAAGGTCATCGGCTCATATGCTGCCTCATTCGTCATTGTCTCCGGCATGAATGACACTCCCTTCTATAATTGAATTTACACTCACTCTTCCTCATCTGACAGACCATCATCAAATCCAAGGTAATCGTCATCCTCATCGGCATCCTCATATTCCTCGTCTGTATCTACCAGTTCTCCATTGTCCTCGTCAAATTCCTGTCTGGTAAAGCCCATAGAAGAATAGGACTCTCCGTCATTAAAACGCTTATCTCCTTCTATAATTGAGTGAAGATCTGTATCCGTGTAATCCACATTTTCCATAAGCTCCACTTCTGTGTCATCATCCTTCAATACCTTGACGTCAAGAGCAAGTGCCTGAAGCTCCTTTAGCAATACCTTAAAGGACTCTGGGATACCCGGCTCAGGAATGTTATCTCCCTTAATAATTGCCTCATAGGTCTTAACACGCCCAACAATATCATCTGACTTCACAGTAAGAATCTCCTGAAGGGTATAAGAAGCGCCATATGCCTCCAGCGCCCACACCTCCATCTCGCCAAAGCGCTGCCCACCGAACTGTGCCTTACCGCCAAGAGGCTGCTGTGTCACCAGTGAGTAAGGACCCGTGGAACGCGCATGGATCTTATCATCCACCAGATGATGTAGTTTTAGATAATGCATGTGGCCGATTGTAACAGGACTGTCAAAATACTCTCCTGTCCTGCCATCTCGAAGTCTTACCTTTCCATCCCTTGAAATTGGCACACCCTTCCACACAGAACGGTGCTCAAGATTCTTCTCCAAATATTCCATCACGCTTGGAAGCAGCTCCTCCTCATGCTTCTCTTTAAATTCTTCCCACTCAAGATTCACATAGTCATTCGCCAAATCCAGCGTATCCATAATATCAAACTCATTTGCTCCGTCAAATACTGGCGTAGCAATATTAAAGCCAAGTGCTCTCGCCGCTAAGCTAAGATGAATCTCTAGCACCTGCCCAATGTTCATACGAGAAGGCACACCCAGCGGATTCAACACAATATCGAGAGGTCTTCCATTTGGCAAAAATGGCATATCCTCCACAGGCAGGATTCTCGAAACAACACCCTTATTTCCATGACGTCCTGCCATCTTGTCGCCCACGGAAATCTTTCTCTTCTGCGCTATATAGATGCGCACAGTCTGATTCACACCCGGAGGAAGCTCATCGCCATTCTCTCTCGTAAATACTTTAGCGTCCACAATAATACCATATTCGCCGTGAGGCACCTTTAACGAAGTATCACGCACTTCTCTTGCTTTCTCGCCAAAGATCGCTCTTAAAAGGCGCTCCTCGGCTGTCAGCTCTGTCTCTCCCTTCGGTGTTACCTTGCCAACCAAAATATCACCGGCACGCACCTCGGCGCCAATGCGAATAATACCTCTCTCATCCAGATCCTTCAAAGCATCATCGCCCACGCCGGGAACATCTCTTGTGATCTCCTCCGGTCCAAGCTTGGTATCACGCGCCTCCGCCTCATATTCCTCAATATGGACAGATGTGTACACATCATCCATAACCAATCTTTCACTTAACAGTACCGCATCCTCGTAATTATAACCTTCCCATGTCATAAAGCCAATAAGCGGATTTTTGCCCAGCGCAATTTCCCCATTTGCAGTAGATGCGCCATCTGCGATAACCTGTCCCTGTTCCACATGTTCCCCTTTGAACACAATCGGCTTCTGATTATAACAGTTGGACTGGTTGCTTCTCAAAAATTTAATTAATTTATAGGTCTCTTTACTACCATCATTATCATATTTTAGCGTGATCTCTTTTGAAGTAGAACGCACCACAACACCAGCACGCTTTGCCACTACACAAACACCAGAATCCACTGCTGCTTTTGCCTCAATACCTGTGCCAACCACAGGTGCTTCCGTGGTCAGAAGCGGCACTGCCTGACGCTGCATATTGGACCCCATCAATGCACGGTTCGCGTCATCATTCTCCAAAAATGGAATCATGGAAGTAGCCACAGAAAATACCATCTTCGGCGATACATCCATCAGATCAATCTTACTCTTCTCAAACCGGGAGGTCTCCTCCTTACGACGTCCTGATACACTGCTGTGTTCAAAATGTCCCTCTGCATCGAGTGGCTCATTTGCCTGCGCTACAATATAATTATCTTCCTCATCCGCTGTCAGATAAACCACATTATCCGTCACAATCGGGTTCTTTGGATCTATTGTTTTATCCACCTTCCGGTAAGGTGCCTCCACAAAACCATATTCATTAATTCTTGCATAACATGCCAATGAATTAATTAAGCCGATATTCGGGCCCTCAGGCGTCTCAATCGGACACATTCTTCCATAATGTGTATAGTGTACGTCACGCACCTCAAATCCGGCACGATCTCTGGAAAGACCTCCCGGCCCCAGAGCAGATAGACGTCTCTTATGTGTCAATTCTCCCAGAGGATTATTCTGATCCATAAACTGGGATAACTGGGAGCTTCCAAAAAACTCCTTTACTGCTGCCGTCACAGGCTTGATATTAATAAGTGACTGTGGGGATACTCCATCCAGATCCTGTGTTGTCATTCTCTCACGAACCACACGCTCCATCCTTGATAGACCGATTCGATATTGATTCTGCAAAAGCTCTCCCACTGCACGAATACGCCTATTTCCCAGATGATCAATGTCATCGCTATGACCAATCCCTGCTTCCAGATGCATATTATAATTAATGGAAGCAATAATGTCCTCCTTCGTAATATGCTTTGGAATCAGATCAGAAATATCTCTGCGAATCGCCTCACGGATCGCCTCATCATCTCCTGCATTATCATTTAAAATTCCTTCTAGCACAGGATAGAACACGTCTTCTGTCACCCCAAGCTCTCTTGGATTACAGTCCACATACTTTGTTATATCAACCATCATATTGGAAAGAACCTTTACATTTCTCTCCTCTTTCTGAATCCACACAGCAGGAACAGCAGCATTTTGAATATCAATAGCTAGTCCCGCTGTTATCTCTGTTCCTTTCTCTGCAATCACTTCTCCTGTTGTTGGATCTAATACCTCCTGTGCAAGCACACAGCCCGTAATTCTATTTTTAAAATGTAATTTTTTATTAAATTTATATCGCCCTACCTTGGCAAGATCGTACCTTCTCGGATCAAAAAACATCGAGGTAATCAAGCTCTCTGCACTGTCTACAGAAAGCGGCTCACCCGGACGTATCTTTTTATAAAGCTCTAACAGACCATCCTGATAATTATCAGAAGTATCTTTTCCAAAGCTTGCAAGAATCTTTGGCTCCTCGCCAAACAAATCTATAATCTCCGCATTGGTGCCATATCCCAGTGCACGAACTAACACGGTAACGGGAACCTTTCTAGTTCTATCCACACGGACATAAAATACGTCGTTGGAGTCTGTCTCATACTCCAGCCACGCGCCCCGATTGGGAATAACCGTACAAGAATACAGTGTCTTTCCAATTTTATCGTGCGCAATACCATAATAAATGCCGGGAGAACGTACTAGCTGACTGACAATTACACGCTCAGCTCCATTAATGACAAATGTACCTGTCGCAGTCATCAACGGCAAATCACCCATGAAAATCTCATGTTCATTAATTTCATCTTTTTCTTTGTTGTAGAGTCTGACCCTCACCTTCAAAGGTGCAGCATACGTGGCATCTCTTTCTTTACATTCCTCAATAGAGTACTTCACATCATCCTCGCATAAAACGAAGTCTACAAACTCTAGACTTAAGTGTCCGCTGTAATCTGCAATCGGAGATATGTCTTCGAAAACTTCTCTGAGTCCTTCATTCAAAAACCACTGGTAAGAATCTTTCTGGATCTCAATCAGATTAGGCATATCGAGAACCTCTTTCTGTCTCGCATAGCTCATTCGCATACTCTTACCGGAAATCACCGGACGTATTCTGTTTTTCTCCATCGACGTTTCACCCCTTGTCTTTTTATCAAAAACCTGCTTAT
The DNA here is from genome assembly GCA_947088195.1 of uncultured Clostridia bacterium. Classification (GTDB taxonomy): domain Bacteria; phylum Bacillota; class Clostridia; order Lachnospirales; family Lachnospiraceae; genus RGIG8607. Next base: position 9,819 of record CAMUFS010000020.1, on the reverse strand, counting down.
ATGGTTTAGGCACGATAGGTATATGTCACCACAATAGTGCACTCTACATGGTAGCACATTCCAGTCAAGATGTCAAGAAAAATTGGGGAAATTATAAAAAGAGCCATGAAATAATACCTCCCATGACTCTTTTTTAGCCTATTTCCAGCCCAAAGCTCTCTATCTAATATTACTTTAATGTAACCTTTGCGCCAACCTCTTCTAACTTCTTCTTGATCTCTTCTGCTTCTTCCTTGCTTGCGCCAGCCTTTACTACCTTCGGAGCACTGTCTACTACTTCCTTTGCTTCCTTTAATCCTAAGCCAGTAGCCTCACGCACAACCTTAATAACCTTAACCTTCTCAGAACCAACCTCAGTCAGCTCTACGTCAAACTCTGTCTTCTCCTCCTCAACAGGGCCTGCTGCCTGTGCAACTACAACGCCTGCTGCTGCGGATACGCCAAACTCTTCCTCACATGCCTTAACTAAATCATTTAACTCTAATACGGTAAGACCTTTGATAACTTCAATAATCTCTGCTGTTGTCATAATTTATTTACCTCCATTTTATCATATATTTTGTTTCGTTCCATCCTTGCTACTTATGCAGTCTCTCCCTTTGACTCTGCAATCTGCTTAATAACACGTGCAAAGTTTGTGACAGGAGACTGGATACTGCCAAGGAATTTGGATAACAATTCTTCTCTGGAAGGAATCGACGCAATCACCTGAATTCCCTTCTGGTCATAGTACGTTCCCTCCACAATGCCTGCCTTCAATTCAAGTGCTTTTGCATCCTTGGAAAAATTAAATAAAATTCTTGCCGGAGCTGTCGCATCTGTCTTTGACACTGCGAGTGCTGTAGGCCCTTCCAAATGTGGAACCAACGCTTCAAATTCTGTTCCCTGTACTGCAAAATTAATCATTGTATTCTTATAAACTTTATATACAACGCCAGCTTCTCTTAACTGTCTGCGCAGTCTTGTATCTTCCTCTACAGTAAGCCCGCGGTAATCAACGACAACTGCTGACTGTGCGCCGTTAAGCAGTTCAGAAATCTCCTCCACGATCGGTTTCTTCAATTCTACTTTAGCCATAAGTGGTACACCTCCTTGTTAGATTTGATACTGCCATATCTAGCACCGAACATCTGCCCTACTGCCATGCATCCTCTGTCCGTGTGCAATCGAGTAGGGGATGCTTTTCTCACCTACTCACGCGCTGGGCACCTGTCAGCTTCGCTGACAATATTCCTTTGGGTGTCCATGTGCAAAAAAAGCCTCTCTGTATGCACAGAGAGGCAGTATAAGCTCTTATGATAAATAAGTATCTTATAACCTCGGCAGGCGCTGCTCCTTACGCCGGTTCACCGGCACCTGCTGTCTCTGGCAGTTTTCATACTCGTGCAGTATAGCATGTTCTGTCTGTTCTGTCAAGTCCTTCTTAGTTGACAAGTCTCACAACATTCAGCTTCACGCCCGGTCCCATTGTAGAAGCCATCGTTACACTTCTTAAGAACTGTCCCTTCACTGCGCTGGGCTTTGCTTTATTAATTGCATCAATGAGAGTTTGGAAATTGTCCGCCAACTGCTCCTCGGTAAAGGAAACCTTTCCGATCGGCACATGGATAATATTAGTCTTATCAAGCCTGTACTCAATCTTACCAGCTTTAATATCTTTTACAGCCTTTGTCACATCCATCGTTACTGTTCCAGCTTTTGGATTTGGCATCAAGCCCTTCGGTCCGAGCACACGACCCAAACGTCCGACTACACCCATCATATCTGGTGTTGCAACCACAACATCAAAATCAAACCAGCCCTCATTCTGGATTCTCGGAATCAGCTCCTCGCCACCGACAAAATCAGCTCCTGCTGCCTCAGCCTCAGCAACCTTATCGCCCTTGGCAAATACCAAAACCTTCACTGTCTTTCCTGTTCCGTGGGGAAGAACTACCGCTCCACGAATCTGCTGTTCTGCATGACGTCCATCACAGCCTGTCCTGATGTGTACTTCAACTGTCTCATTAAATTTTGCGCTTGCCGTTTTCTTTACGAGCGCAATCGCATCTGCTACATCATATTGTATTGTTCGATCTACTAACTTTGCAGCCTCTGCATATCTTTTACCTGATTTCATGTTTAACCTCCCAGTGGTATTTCATCGGGCTTCGCCCTCCCACTTATTATAAGCTCTTATTAGTTACATGCATGGAAATTCTCTCAGCCAAAAAACTTAGTCCTCCACCGTAATTCCCATACTTCTTGCTGTACCAGCAATCATGCTCATGGCAGCCTCAATGCTCGCCGCATTCAGATCAGGCATCTTAAGCTCTGCAATTTTCTGAACCTCTGCCTTGGAAATCTTCGCTACCTTTGTCTTGTTCGGCACAGCGGAGCCTGACTGAATCTTACATGCCTTCTTCAGCAATACTGCTGCGGGAGGAGTCTTTGTGATAAAGCTGAAGCTTCTATCCGCATAAACAGTAATGACAACAGGGATAATCATCCCGTCCTGATCTGCTGTTCTCGCATTAAACTCCTTTGTAAATTGTACAATATTCACACCATGCTGTCCAAGCGCAGGACCTACTGGTGGAGCTGGTGTAGCCTTTCCCGCAGGGATCTGCAATTTAATATATCCAGTAACTTTCTTAGCCATTTTAAGGCACCTCCTAAATCATTGTGGTATTTGGCGACAAGCTCTCTTGTCTCCCACCCTAGTTTCAAACAATCCATAAAATACTTCCTTGAAGGCTACAGCTTTTTAACCTCCGTGAAGCTTAATTCAACTGGTGTCTCGCGGCCGAACATATCAACCGTGATGGTGACACTCTGCTTGCCCGAATTGATAGCCTTGATCACGCCGACTGTCTCCTGCCATGCGCCGGCTGTCACAGTAACGCTGTCACCAACCTCAAAGTCTACTACTACCTCACTGTCAGGCTTAATTCCTAATGGTCTCATCTCTGTCTCGGTAAGATGAACGGGCTTTGATCCTGGCCCCACAAATCCGGTGACACCTCTTGTGTTACGGACAACATACCATGTATCGTCATTCATAACCATATTGATCAGAACATAGCCCGGAAATAACTTCTTCTGCACCTGTTTCTTCGAGCCATTCTTAACCTCAACAACATCCTGCATCGGAACAACGACCTCCAAAATCTGATCCTGAAGCTTTCTGTTCTCTATTGTCTTCTCAATATTTGCCTTCACCTTATTCTCATAGCCCGAATAGGTATGCACCACATACCAATTTGACTCTGCCATACAATCACCCTGCCCTTAACTAAATTAAGAAACCAAGCCCCATCTGAATTACCGCATCCAAAACAGCAATAATTGCACACAGAACCACAGAAATAGCTACAACCGCAACGGTCTGTCTCACAAGTGACTTCTGATCTGGCCAAATTATCTTCTTAAACTCAGCCTTTAATCCGTCTATCCATTTCTTCTTTGGAGCCTTCTCTGCCTTTACAGTCTCTCCCATAGCTTCACCTCATAATGAAATTGCCTATTTTGTTTCCTTGTGCAATGTGTGTGTTCTGCAAAATCTGCAATATTTCTTGGTCTCCATCCTGTCAGGATGTGTCTTCTTATCCTTTGTCATGTTGTAATTACGCTGTTTACATTCTGTACATGCCAATATGATTTTTGTGCGCACAACTTCCACCTCCACTTATCTTCATTTTGGTTTCTGCCCAAACCGGTAGTCCGAATTTTGAGCATAAAAAAAAGACTTCTTCCATCTCTCAATAACATACTATAACACAATATATTATTTACGTCAACCGCTTTTAGAAAAAATTACATTTCTTTCAATTCCTCTCAATTTATAGTGACAAATAACCGATATATAACTTATAATAGATGATAAGACAGAATACTTTTATGCCATAATACAGGAAAGGAGTGAGGCGAATGATTAGCCCGGCATATCAATACTATATTTCTACTTACGGAAGCCGCGAGAGCTGTCGTTATGACACGCATAAGCGCAATGAGCTCCGCAATGTATACAATAGTATCGTTCGTCTTAACAAAAAATCTCCTTTATATAAGATTAATCTGACAGAACATGTTCAGTGCCTCGCTATTGATCTGAAGGAAAGCTCCCGTGCATTTCGCAATGTTCTGCTAGATACTGTCAGCGAGGAGGAGGCTGCTTTTATGCAGAAAGCTGCTTATTCCTCTGACGAAGAACTTGTGGAAGCGGAATATATAGGAGATGACCCATCATCTGAAGAAGAAGGCAGTGCCTATCAGATCGATGTAACCCAGCTTGCCACCGTGCAGGTAAACACTGGCGATTTCGTTGCTTCAAATCGTCTGGATCTAAAGCCCGATCAATATTCTTTTGATCTGACTGTCGGTGACAGCTCATATGAGTTTCAGTTTAAAGTTGCTGAAAACCACACAAATCTACAAATACAGGAAAAGCTTGCACATCTGGTCAATCGCTCAAATATCGGTGTGTCTGCGCGTGTTCTAAAGGATGGAAATGGGAGCAGTGCTCTGGAGATCAGTGCGGTGCAGCCCGGATTTCAGGAATACCGCGGTTATGCCTTTAAGATCAGCGACGAAAATTCCAGCAAAGCAAGGGGAAGTGTCGACTTTTTCGGCCTAAATAATATAAGTCAGCCTCCCGCTAACGCTCAAGTGAGAATCAATGGTTTGGAATCCTCCTCTCCCTCCAACACATTTTCCATAGGCAACACCTACTCTATCTCCCTCAAAGGTCTGACGGAGCCGGGAAATCCAGTGGAAATTGGGATGAAGCGCTCCACAGATACAGTAATCCGCAATATGACACGCTTGGCTGACAGTTATAATTCCCTTCATGCCATTGCTGACAGCTCTTCTGATAATATAGTAGAAAATATTGTGAGCAGTAAGCTTTTAAAAGATCTGAATTATATTACCAAACGCTTCCGCGGCACACTGGATTCTAGCGGCTTAATGGTTCAAGAAGATGGTACCTTAAAACCTGATAGTGAGCAGATCGTTCGTGCTGTTGAGGATGGTACTATGGAATCTAATTCAGAACAAATTACTAATTTCCGCAACGCACTTTTGCGTCAGATGGAACATATTTCCTTAGACCCAATGAATTATATCAAAAAAACAATGATTTCATATCCAAATCCAATACGCCCATTTAACAATCCTTACCAAATATCTGTCTATTCTGGCATGATTTTTAATGGATATATTTGATTATCCGATATAAAAATAATTATAAAACAACAAAAGGAAGCTATATACAACAATAAATTGCTGTTATATAGTTTCCTTTCTTTTGCCGACTGATAAATCTAAATCTGGCTATAATAATCTTACACCTTATATAAGAATTTAATTATTATGAAAGGATTTCGACGCTTTACATTATGAAAAAAGATACCATAACCTCAAACAACCGAACCTATTATATTGATATTGCGCGAGGAATTGCTTTAACCTTCCTTGTTCTTGGCCATATTGTAACAGGAAATTCCTTTTTATTTAACTGGATATTCAGCTTTCATATGCCTCTCTTCTTTTTTCTGGCGGGCATGTGTGCAAAGGATATAACCGTTGATTTTCTCTCCTATACCACCAAAAAAGCAAATCGAAGACTTCTTCCATATTTTATTATCACTGCATTGGGGTTTCTAATCTGTATGTTAATTCCCTCATACCGAGCTGTTATCTTTAATGATGGATGGGTCCGGCAATTAAAACATTGTTTTCTTTTCATGCAGCCTATTAATCTATATATAGGACAAGCTTGGTTCCTTGCCTCTCTATTCTGGGCAGAGCTATATTTTTTCATATGGTATAAAATATACCACCGATTCCCTGTTTTACTTCAGCTTTCTATCGCTGCTCTTCTTATACCGATTGCAAGCAATTTGTGGCAAATTCAGCCATATGTTCCCCTGACAGGCAGGATACCTTTTCATATGGACTCCGCTTGTATGGGAGCCTTTTGTTACATCCTTGGTTTTCTTACCCAAAAATATAATCTTGTGGAACAAGCCTCTAAATGGGCATTGTTTCTAATACCTCCTGCTTTATTTCTAAATATTTATTTGGGTGCCTTTTCAAATGGATATGTAAATATCTGTAACCTTGTATATGGGAATGTTTTTTTATTTCTCGCAGCCATGATTTTTGGCATTATGGCAGTTGTGTTGTTTTCTTTTGTTCTAAACAGATGCACTCTTTTGGAATGGTATGGCCAACACTCTCTCCCTTTATTTGCAAGCCATACTTTTCTAATTTACTTGGTAAGAGAATTTATATATTGGATTACAGGAAAACACTATATTATGATGGGAGATGTTCCTAATAATATATCTTTCCTTATGACTGGAGTGATATTGCTTCTATTTTTAATAGTAGGAAAAGGATATGATTTATTGTTATATCAATATCACTTTCTTTGTAAGAAAATTAAAAAATTATAACCCGCCATCGCATCCTGTATGACTTTTCCAATGCATTCTAGCAAAGATTGTTGCAAAATATCTCTCGTTAATCTGAATTATTTTCATAAAATGAGACATACTATCCTCTGTACAAACAGATATTTTTCTTTTTATATAAGATTTATATATTTTTGCTTGATAAATTAATAGAAATATATGATGAAAGATTTATAACATAAGCCTTTGGTTTATAATTTTGTGCGATAACTCAATTATATCAAAACCACTGGCTTTATGTTTTTTATGACAGTTATAATTAGATTTTCAAGATATATAGTATCTGGTTGTAGTGATACTATAACCAAATACCATATAATATTTTTTTTAAAAATCTCAGAATTTATTTTTTAACTTTCGTATAACTTATATTTCCTAATATGACAAGACTTTTACATCTGGTGCAAAAACTTTTTTGATAATTATTCTTTGTTAAGTATTCTTTCCATATATTCAAACATTCTATGCATTATCTCTCTTCTCTCCACATTGGTACAATTTGTGAGAAAATAATCAATATCTGAGCTTTCCTTCTTTTCTCCTGCAATTAAATAGGTGGCATCAATATTTAAATGATCATACAAAAGCCTGATTTTCTGAACTGTCAGACCGCTGGCACCCAACTCAATTTTTCGATAATGCTCCTCTCCCACACCCAAAATTTCTGCAAACTGAAATTGTGTATAACCTAGATTATCTCTGACCTCTCTTAGTCGTTTTCCTATCTCTACATTTAATCCTTTTTTGTTCCGTTCCATGTATTCGCACCTCCATATATTATTTAAATCTTACCAATAATATAGTAGGTAATACAGATTATAATGTATACTATTTTTCATCATTATATGCTCTGTTGCAATAATTGTCATTACATAGTGAAAAAAATTGCCTAATCGCTTATATTATTTTTCAATAATAGACTATAAATGAGAAAATTAGTGAGATTATTGCCTGAAAGACAGATATTTCTGCCATTGCAGGTAAAACTGGTTTTATGATATAGAGCAGATCAGAGAATCGCATTGGTACCAGAAATGCTTTGGACTCCATTCTTTATCTTTAGGCATAAAAAGAAGCCGATGCTCCATAGATAATTACTCATCTATGGAACATCGGTTCCCTTGCTCTGCAATTAGAACTTCAATACAATTCCTGCAAGCTTACTATTATTTTTTACCTTTTGTCATTCTGTTGGATACAAATACAGTTACTTCAACCTTATCATCACCCTCACCAAGGGTCACTGTTCTATTTGTTGACCAATATGAAATGCCTCCAACCACAACTGTCTTATTTTTCCCTTCATATCCCTTGATAGCTCTTCCATCACTGCCAAACAGGATATATAAATTGTCGTATCCTTCATAATTTCCAGATTGACTAAATAGCACAGCTTTGTTTGTAATAAAATTACCATTCTTATCTGCTAAATATAAATTATCTTTATATCCAATAAATGCACTGGTTACAAGCTCACCTTTGACTGTAAAATATCCTTCTTCGTCTGTAAGGTCTTCTGAATTAACGGTATTTGTCACGTTATCCTCTGTATTCTCCAAAGCTCTAATCAGTTCTTCCTTAGCTATTAAATTATTTTTTGTATTATTTAAAAGTTCTTCTGCGTCTCTAAGATCATTTAAAGCTTTTTGATATTCTTTCATATCAAAACCTGCAGCACCAGCTATCTGTTTTTCTATTTCTTCTCTTGCACTACGAACATCTTTAAGAGCATCTTCAATCTTCTTAATCTCATTTTCATCTTCACTAGATGCAAGACGTTCTGTTAATGCCTTTTCCAAAGAAATAATATCCAAAGTATCATTAGCGCGTGTTATTCTTGCAGCGCTAGGAGTTACAGGTTCACTACCCGGAACATCTGGCATAATCTCTTCTGTATACCCTAAATCAGCAGCGGTCCATGATGTATTCGTATAGCCAGTTACTGACACTGAAATAACACGCTCAGACACCTCAAGTTTGCCTTGAGCCTCTACCCATTCAGCTTCAGCCTTATTATATGTCTTTTCAACCTCACTATGAGTTTTCTCAGCATTTTTATAACTTTCTTTAGCCGCTTTCGCATTATCAACTAACGTTTTATTTGTTGCAGTGTTTTTTAAGAAAATTACATTTTCAATTTTCTTCTCTTTATTAAGTCCTTGTGTCCAATAATAAGGAATAGCATCCAAATCTTTTATATTTATATCAGATATCGAAAACTTCCATTCTGTACCTTTTATTTGATTATTATCAAAAATTGGATTTGCGTCATTGGCAGTTGGAACCATATCATAAATATACTTAGTGCCATCTACTGTATTTAAATAACCATATACATCTACAATATTTTTATTTTCTAGATTGAAATAACGATTTCCTTCAACACCTTCCTTTGCAGCATAACTCTTGCCGCTGAAATTAATTGTGATAGGAGTATCTTTAACCATTCCTGTTTCCCAATTTGTTTCAATAACCTTCTTTGTATTATCTGTATAGAATGTTACCCGATAAAAATCTTCAATTGTTTGTATGCCAGAAACAAGCTCACCTTTTTCATTTACATAAAAATATTCATATTCCTCTCCATTAGAAGATCTTACATATGAATTTACAATTAAAGGATATCCGCCTTTATTTGGTTTAGGATTATCTACATTCAAATCTGCAAAAAGATACCAATTTCCATCTAATTTCATCCAACCTGCTTTTTGCATCTGACCATTAGTTTTGTAATAATACCATACTTTTCCCTTACTATCTGCCGTAGGATTGTTCCATGTAGTACCTGCATCCTTGGAATTCCACCCCACTAACATAGCACCGTTAGAGTCAAAGCCATAAAGTCTATCAGCATCAGAATTCGCTTCGTCATAATTATCAGGATTAACCCTATAATCATAAATGCCTTTCACCATAACATTTCCATCAAAGAAATACCATAAACCAGATTCTGGTGATTGGAACCACTCATTTTCCTTTGCTATACCACTCTCATCAAAATAACACCATACAAAATCATGGTAATCATACTCATGGTTTGGATCTACCTGTGTATAGCCATTAGCAGTTGGATTATATAGTTCATCTGCAATGTTAACATCACTGTAAGCATCCATCTTGGAAGTAATCTTCTGCCAGCCAGTTGCTAATCTTCCTGTCTCATCAAAGAAATATCCCTTATCATCCAAAGTAAGGAATCTGTTTTGAGCAATTTTATCACCTATAAAATAATACCATACCCCATCAATCTGTGCCCACTGATCCTTTAACTTAATATTACCTTCTTTTGTGAAGGACCATCCTTTTACATCATCGCCACTCCACTCACCAACAGCGGATGTGTTTACAGCCTCTTCCTCTC
>CAMUFS010000019.1 GCA_947088195.1 uncultured Clostridia bacterium | reverse complement strand
AAGCTATGTGGTGCCAGAGGATGTGAAGGCTCTGGCGATTCCTGTTTTGGCACACAGAATTATGATGCAGGGGCTTGGGCAGGATAGAGAGGCTGCTGTGGAGTTGTTGAATAAGATACTGTCAAGTGTGGAAGTTCCGTCAGAGGATTGGAAGTAGAGTATGGAGATTTTATTTGTGTTGTTGGGGGCATTTCTTGTGTATATTTTGCAGGGAATACTCTATGCGCATTATTGGGACAAAGGGCTTTCAGCTCAGATTTGCTTTGCAAAATCAGAGATTGGGGAGGGGGAGAGCTGTGAGCTTAAGGAGATTATTGTAAATAAAAAGCTGCTTCCTGTGCCAATGCTACATGTGAAGTTTGAGACAGATCGGGGCCTTGAATTTCAGGGAGAGAACAATATGAATGTGTCGGATCGCTGTTATAAAAATGATATATTTTCCCTGATGATGTATCAAAAGGTTACAAGGACACTTTGTTTTACCGGAAAAAAGCGTGGATTTTACCAGATAAACCGGCTGGATCTGGTTTCCACGGATCTGTTTATGAAGAACAGTCTTTTAAATTCTATGGAAAATCAAACACAGATTTTGGTTTATCCAAAAGCGGTGGATATGACAAAGCTTTTTGTGCCATTTAAGAATATGATGGGAATGGTGCTAGTAAGACAATATTCATATGAGGATCCCTTTGAGTTTCGAGGGATTCGACAGTACCAGAGTTATGACAGCATGAAGGATGTGAATTGGAAGGCATCGGCAAAGACTGGGGAGCTTAAGGTAAATGTCCATGATTATACGGCAAGACAGGAGGTTATGATTCTTCTTGATCTGAAAGACGAGACACAGCTTGTACAGGATGCGATAAAGGAGGAGAGCATCCGTCTGGCGAACAGCCTTGCAGGGCTATTTGCTGTAAAGGGTATCCCAGTGGGCATTATCAGCAATGGAAAGGATATTCTCACGAAAGAAGAGCTGTGTCTTTCTGCTGGCTCTGGCAGATTGCATATACAGACAGTAAGGGAATGTCTGGCAAGACTTGATCTAAAACAGCCGGTCAGGGAGATTATGAAAGTGTGGAAGGAAAGGGCAAAGGAAAAGGGATTAAAACCGGAACGAATCTTGTATGTGATAATTTCTTATTCTCAAAGGATGGAGCAATATAGGGAATTTTGCGCAGTTGGTCGCGAGTGTAAGGGGAGCGTGTGGCTGCTTCCTCTGTTTCGCAGTATGGAACAAAAGATACGGTCAGATGCCGAGCTTCGTGTAATAAGATGGGAGGTGCCAGATTGAGGGGAAATAAGGTGCCTTTGGCAACGGATAAGAGAGTGGAGCTGTTTCTGGCGCTTTTGATGAATCTGCTTCTTTATCATTGTGTGGCGTGCACGGCTGTGAGTGTGGTTTATGCATCGGATTGGACAAAGCATTATCTGTGGATGCTATGGCTTGTGCTGCCATTGTTTTTTCTGGCGTGGGTAAGGTATTGCGTAAAGAGCTTTGTGCCGTTTCTTTTATTTCATTTGATGGTGCCAGTTATTTGTTTTTTTCTGGGAAGGGATCTGGGAGAGAAGCTGGTGCTTGTCGTTTGTTCGGTGTTTATTATGGTGCTTTCGATTGGCATGGGAACGACGGAGCGGTGGAAGGTGAAGGAAAGTCCGGCTCTTGGTATGCTGACCATTTTTTTGATCTGTTATTTTCTCGGCTATTATATGGAGAATTCGGCGTTAAGGTCGTTGAGTTATCGAGAGCTGTTTGGTTTTCTTATCTTGTATTTTATTCATGAAAATCGTGAGAGAACCATAGATTTTTTGCAGAAAAATCAACATATCAGAAATATTCCAGTCAGGCAGATGGCCGTGATCAATCGGTTTTTAATGATAGTATTCTTGGTAGTAGTAGGGATGGCAATGATTCTTGTACCAAGGTTGCATCTGGAAGCTGTGCTGGCTCCAGTGCTGCGGGGGATTTTATTTCTGATCGCATGGCTGTTTTCCTTGTTGCATTTTGAGGATGTGTCAGAGAAGGTGGAAGGCACAGGAGAGAAAATGGGACAGATGATGTTTTTGGAGCAGATGAAGCCGGCGAAGGAGGGGCTTTTTTGGGCAGTTCTTGAGAAGCTTCTTTCAGTCGCAGTGGCAGCTTTGCTGGGAGCAGCGCTGGTTGGCGGGATTGCCTATCTATTGTACCGACTGTACAAGGGCTTTTATGTGAAGGAGAAGGAAAATACAGATGAGAAGGAATTTCTTGTCGGGGAGATGTTCCAATTTCCAAGAGAGCTTTTTGGGGGAAGAAGAGAAAAGACAAGAGAGCAAGGGAATATAAATCAAAGAATAAGAAAGAGCTACAGACGATACGTAAAAAAGGGATTTGGCAGAAAGAAGCCAGTTCCAGCTTCGATGACGCCCATGGAGCTGCTTGAATTGCTTGGAGAGAAACATTCAGATAAGGTGAAGATAGAAGAGGAGCAGCAGAGAATAGGCAGAATTTATGAACATGCAAGATATGGCACAGAGGAGTGCACACAGGAAGAGCTTGAGGAGTGGAAAAAGCTGATGGATGGAAGGTGATGGATATATGATGAAGTTGGTGGTCAGTGATGTGGATGGGACATTGCTGCGATGTGGAGAGAAGGCTCTGTCAAGGGAGACGTTTACTGTGATTCGTGCTTTAAAGGAAAAGGGTGTGCTTTTTGTGGTAGCGAGCGGCAGACCTTATGCAAATTTAAAGCAGCTTTTTGGCGAGGTGTCAGATGACATTGGGTTTATTGCGAGTGATGGAGCGTTTGTCAGTTATCAGTCGGAGGTGATAGGCAGATTTCCGATTGAGAGAGAGTCTGGTTTTTCCTTTATGCGGGAGATCTATATGGAGACGGAGGCGGAGATCGCTTTATATGGGAGTTATCTGGCTTATATGTTGCCAAAGTCGGAAAGCTTTGCCACTTATTTCCGAGGAACTATTCACAATCATGTGGAGAGTGTGAGCTGTATGAAGAAGGTACCAGAGGAATATCTAAAAATTGGGATTTACCATTCAGAGGATGTACAAAAATATGCGGGAGCTGTTGCCGCATATTGGGATAACAAGCTTCACAAAGTTTATATTTCAAAGAACTGGATGGAATATACGGCAGCAGGAGTGCACAAGGGGGCAGGGCTTGATAAGCTTCTTGTGACTTTTGGCATTGCGCCGCAGGAGGTGCTTGCCTTTGGAGATAATAAAAATGATAAGGAGATGCTTTCGCTGGCTGGCTGTTCTTACGCCATGAGTGGGGCGGGAGAGGAAATCAAAGCCTTGTGCGGGTATGAGACAGAGGATCCAGTCCAAACAATGAGGATTTTGTTTGGATTATAGAGAAATATGGTGAGGTATATTGTTGATTTTTCTTTTATTATGTTGTTTCTGCTTGGATTTCCATTGACAAGAGGAAAGTGCAAGAGTATAATAAAAATAGAGCATCGGAGAGTGTCTGTTGGGCTTTCGTTGGGGCTTGGCGGACTGCCGGAGCAAAATAAAATTGAGAAGGAGGAAGGGTATGAAGTATAATGCGGAGCCAGTCGCAAAGAGTCCAAGGATTCCGGCGCTCATCGACGATTTGTTTAAAAGGCTGCCGGAGATTGAGGCGGATCGTGCTGTCCTGCTGACGGAATCCTACAAGGAGACAGAAGGAATGCCAGTGATAACCAGACGCGCGTTGGCATTTGAGAAGATTCTTGCCAATATTCCGATTGTGATACGTCCGGGTGAGCTTTTGCTTGGAAGCACGACGAAGAAGCCAAGGGGCTGTCAGGTATTCCCAGAATTTTCTTTCGAGTGGCTGGAGGCGGAGTTTGACACGATTGCAGAGCGCGCGGCCGATCCTTTTTACATAGCAGAGGATACCAAGAAGACGCTGCATGAAGTGTATCAATACTGGAAGGGAAAGACGACCAGCGAGCTGGCGGCTTCCTATATGGCTCCTGAGACACTCACAGCACAGGCGCACAATATGTTTACCGCGGGGAATTATTTTTATAATGGCGTGGGACATGTCACCGTGAAGTACTGGGAAGTGCTTGAGATAGGCTTTAGCGGAATCCGCAAAAAGGCGGAGGATGAATTAGCTACCTGTAAGCCGGGTGATGCGGATTATGCAAAGAAAAGTCATTTTTTAAATGCGGTGATCACAAGCTGTAATGCGGTGATTCTTTATGCAAACCGCTATGCGGATCTGGCGCAGAAGGAAGCGGAGCAGTGCAGCGATCCGGTGAGGAAGGCAGAGCTTATGCAGATGGCAAAGAATTGCCGCAGAGTGCCAGAGTTTGGCGCCACAAGCTTTTATGAGGCATGTCAGTCCTTCTGGTTTGTGCAGATGCTTTTGCAGGTGGAATCAAGTGGACATTCCATCTCACCGGGACGTTTTGATCAGTATATGTATCCTTATTATAAGAAGGATCTGGATGAAGGCAGAATTACAAGAGAGTTTGCACAGGAATTAATTGATAATATCTGGGTAAAATTAAATGATCTGAACAAGGTAAGAGATGCAGCGTCAGCGGAGGGCTTTGCTGGCTATGGCTTATTCCAGAATTTAATTGTCGGCGGGCAGGACAGCGAGGGGATGGATGTGACAAATGATCTGTCCTTTATGTGTCTGGAGGCGTCCATTCAAGTACCGCTGCCACAGCCTTCTTTGTCAATCCGTGTGTGGAATGGCACACCGACGGATTTAATGCTCAAGGCAGCAGAGGTGACAAGAACAGGAATTGGGCTGCCTGCTTATTACAATGATGAGGTGATTATTCCGGCGCTGGTCAACAGAGGTATCAGCCTTGCAGATGCGAGGGATTATAATATTATTGGCTGTGTGGAGCCACAGAAGGCTGGCAAGACAGAGGGGTGGCATGACGCTGCGTTTTTCAATATGTGCCGTGTTCTGGAATTGGTATTTTCCAATGGTATGGATAAGGGTGAGCAGGTTGGAATCCGCACAGGTGATGTGACACAGATGAAGACCTTTGAAGAATTTTATAATGCCTACAAGGCGCAGATGGAGTATATGATCAGTCTTTTGGTCAATGCGGATAATGCCATAGATGTCGCTCATGCAGAGCGCTGCCCGCTGCCATTTGAATCTTGTATGCTGGATGACTGCATTAAGCGTGGAAAGAGTACGCAGGAGGGCGGAGCAGTTTATAATTTCACGGGTCCTCAGGGATTTGGTATTGCCAATGTGGCAGATTCCTTAAGCGCTGTGAGAAAGCTTGTGTTTGAGGATCGCACAGTGACGATGGCGGAGCTTAAGGAGGCACTGGAAAATAACTTTGGAAAGGGTATCTCGGCCGAGAAAGCGGAGGAGGTTACAAAAGAAGTAGTCAGAGCTATGACAAGCATGGGGAAGACGGTGAGCGAGGAGCAGATTGCACAGATTTTTGTGACAGCACTATCCGGCAGCGTGAGCGAGGAGAAAAAGAATCGCTACAACGAGATTTTGGCGCTGATTGAGGCCGTTCCAAAGTATGGAAATGATATAGAAGAGGTGGATCTATTTGCCCGTGATGTGGCATATACCTATACAAAACCGTTGGAGAAATACAAGAATCCAAGGGGCGGAATCTTTCAGGCAGGCTTGTACCCAGTATCGGCAAATGTGCCGCTAGGCCAGCAGACTGGGGCAACGCCAGACGGACGCTTGGCGAACACACCTGTCGCTGACGGGGTAGGTCCTATGTCGGGAAGAGATGTGCACGGACCCACTGCGACGGCAAATTCTGTAGCAAGGCTGGATCACGCGATTGCATCCAATGGTACCTTGTTTAATCAGAAATTCCATCCTTCTGCATTAAAGGGAAGAACAGGACTTCTTAACTTTACTGCGCTTATCCGAACATTCTTTGACAAGAAGGGTATGCATATGCAGTTTAATGTGGTCAGCCGTGAAACCTTGCTGGATGCACAGAGGAACCCTGAGAAATATAAGACACTTGTCGTGCGTGTGGCAGGTTATAGTGCATTGTTTACCACCTTATCCCGCTCCCTTCAGGATGACATTATTAATCGAACAGAGCAGAATGGACTATAGGGTGATGATATGGAAGAAAACAGAGATTACTGGGGGATTCAGGGCAGGATATTTGATATTCAAAGATATTCCATCCATGATGGTCCGGGAATCCGCACGATTGTTTTTTTAAAGGGATGTTATCTGCGCTGCCGCTGGTGCTGCAATCCTGAGTCACAGGAATTTAAGATTCAGAATATGACTGTGGCGGGAAAGCAGAAGGTGATTGGGCGTGATGTCACAGTCTCCGAGGTGATGGCGGAGCTTGATAAGGATGAGGCATATTACAGACGCTCCGGCGGCGGGATTACCCTGTCAGGAGGCGAGTGCTTGTTCCAGCCAGATTTCTCTGCTGCACTCCTTCGTGCCGCGAAGGAGCGGGGATATCACACAGCGATTGAATCCACCGGCTGTGCGTCTTATGAGGAGATACAGAAGCTGCTCCCTTATTTGGATCTGTATCT
Organism: uncultured Clostridia bacterium; assembly: GCA_947088195.1. GTDB lineage: Bacteria > Bacillota > Clostridia > Lachnospirales > Lachnospiraceae > RGIG8607. The sequence continues at coordinate 11,211 of CAMUFS010000019.1, read as the reverse complement.
AATGGATATTAAACATATGGATTCAGAGAAGCATAAGCAGTTTACTGGGCAGCCCAATGACAGGATTCTTGAAAATGCAAAGCGCATTGCGGAGGATGCGAGGGAATTGATCATCCGTGTCCCTGTAATTCCGACTTTTAACAATACAGAAGAAGAAATCCGTGACATCTCTGTCTTTGCTGCATCCTTGCCAAGGGTAGAGCAGCTTCATCTGCTCCCTTATCACAGGCTGGGACAGGATAAGTATACGGGACTTGGCAGAACCTACACACTTGCCAATATTGAACCGATGACAGAGGAATATATGCAGGGCCTTTTGAGGACGGCAGAGCGCAGCGGTCTGCACTGCCAGATAGGAGGCTAGTCGCATGGATATGGAAGATAAGATGAGAATTGTCCAAGAGCTGGTGCCCGGCAAACAGATTACGCTGGCACATATTATAGCAAACCCGGACAAGATTTTATATCAGAAGCTAGGACTTGATCCTAAGGTGGATTACACAGGAGGGGGAGCGATTGGCATTGTCACCATGAGCCCCAGCGAGACGGCTGTGATCGCCGCAGATCTTGCTATGAAGGCATCGGGGATTGATCTTGGATTTGTGGACCGCTTTAGCGGGACCTTGATTATAACCGGGAGTATCTCAGAAGTGGAAGCTTCTTTGCACGCAATTCTTGATTATACACAGGACAAGCTTGCATTTACTGTGTGCGAGATAACCCGCACATAGGCGTCGAGTGAGGCTGAGCATGAAAAAAATAATACTTATGGGCCGCAGTGAATGTGGAAAAACATCGCTGACACAGGCGATGCGCGGGGAGCGGATCACCTATCACAAGACGCAGTATATTAACAATTATGATGTGATTATTGATACGCCGGGCGAGTATGCAGAAAATAAAATACTTGGCAGAGCATTGGCATTATATTCTTATGAGGCGGACGTGGTTGGACTGCTTGCCAGCGCCATAGAGCCCTATACATTGTATCCTCCCAACATTACCTGCATGGTAAACAGGGAGGTAATCGGGATTGTCACACAGATTGACAGGCCCGGCGCAAGGGCAGATTTGGCATCAGGATGGCTTAGAAATGCGGGGTGCAAGGATATCTTTTTCGTCAGTTCCATGACAGGGGAGGGCGTGGCGGAGATTCTGGAACATCTGCGTGAGCCGGGGGATATTTTACCTTGGGATGAATAGAGAATTTTGTAGTATTTTCCTTGACGGCGTGGGACTGTAATGGTAAAATAAAGTAAGAAACAAAAACAATCAACACAAAACCAAATTTTCAAAACATAAGGAGGATAAAAAATGGTATCAGAATACGAAATCAAAAAGCAGATTTGTGACATCGGCAAGAGGATTTATGACAGAAATATGGTTGCGGCCAACGACGGCAATATTTCTGTAAAGCTGAATGACAATGAGTTTCTCTGCACGCCTACTGGTGTGAGCAAGGGCTTTATGACACCAGATTATATCTGCAAGGTGGACAAGAATGGCAAGGTGCTTCAGGCAAATGGCAATTTCAGACCTTCCTCTGAGATTAAGATGCATATGAGAGTGTATCAGTGCCGTCCTGATGTTGGTGCTGTGGTACATGCACATCCTACCTTTGCAACTTCTTTTGCCATCGCAGGGATTCCTCTTACGCAGCCAATTATGCCAGAGGCTGTTATCGCTCTTGGATGTGTTCCGATTGCAAAGTACGGCAGACCTTCTACAGAGGAGATTCCTGATGCAGTAGAAGAGTGGCTTCCATACTATGACGCAGTACTTCTTGAGAGCCATGGCGCGCTGACATTTAGCACAGATCTGCTGAATGCTTACCATAAGATGGAGTCTGTTGAGTTTTATGCAGAGCTTCTGTATAAATCAAGACAGCTTGGCGGACCAAAGGAGTTTACACCAGAGCAGGTTGAGCAGCTCTATGAGATCAGAAGACAGTTTGGACTTCCCGGAAAGCATCCGGCAAATGTATGCCCGAATGTGAAAGCAGGCAAGCCTAGCTGCCATAGCTGCGGCGGAAATTGCCATGGAGCGGCAAATACAGAGACAGATGCTGTAGTGGCTGAGATTACTAAGAGAGTGATGGAGCAGTTGAATTTAAGATAATGCCTGTTGGGAGGCGCGCTATGCGGGAACAGGAGATTACACAGCTTGTGGCATCCGTGATGGATGCCATGGCAGATACGATAAGCATCCATATTTCTCTTAAACAGGCGAAGACGCTGATTGAGAAGGTGGAGGCAGAAGCGGCTAAGATGGGAGTGAATGCGGTGATTGCCGTGTCAAATGCATGTGCGAATCCCGTGGCGGTTCATTGTATGGATAACTCCTATATTGCAAGCTATGATGTGGCATTTCAGAAGGCTTACACCGTGGTGGCCTTAAAGATGTCAACGATGGAATTAAAACAATTAAGCCAGCCCAATGGCCCTCTGTATGGGATTCAGCATACCAATCAGGGCAGGATCGTGATCTTTGGCGGTGGGGAGCCGCTTATCATAAATGGAAGGATTGTTGGTGGACTGGGTGTCAGCGGTGGCTCGGAGGAGCAGGATGCAGCGCTGGCATTATATGGCAGACAAGCGTTTGAGGCTTGGCAGGATGGAGCACAAAAATAAGAGGAGGTTTTGAGGTGGCAGTAGACGAAAAAGAACTGCAGGCTATCGTGAAAGAAGTAATGGCGAAGATGCAGAAGGTAACAAAACCCTCGGCAAAACAATCAGGTATCTTTGAGGATATGAATGATGCGATTGCGAAAGCAAAAGAAGCACAGAGAATTATGCAGAAGATGCCGATGGATTTCCGTGAAAAGATTATTGCAAATATACGTAAAAAGACAAAAGAAAATGCAGAGATTCTCGCTCGCATGGGTGTGGAGGAGACTGGCATGGGAAATGTCGGCGACAAGATCTTAAAGCATCATCTTCTCGCTGAGAAGACTCCCGGCACAGAAGATATCACAACGACGGCATGGTCCGGTGACAGAGGATTGACTTTGATAGAGATGGGACCATTTGGTGTGATTGGTGCGATCACTCCTTGTACCAATCCAAGTGAGACAATTCTTTGCAACAGCATCGGTATGCTTGCAGGAGGCAATACTGTGGTATTCTGCCCTCATCCGGCGGCTATCAAGGTTTCTCAGTTTGCCATTCAGCTTGTAAATCAGGCGAGCGTGGAGGCAGGCGGCCCAGATAATGTGGCTGTTTCGGTGACGAAGCCTACCATGGAGGCAAGCAAGATTATGATGGCTCACAAGGATATTCCGTTGATTGCGGCGACAGGTGGTCCTGGTGTTGTCACTACAGTGCTTTCTTCTGGCAAGAGAGGAATCGGTGCAGGAGCAGGAAATCCGCCGGTAGTGGTAGATGAGACGGCAGATATTAAGAAGGCGGCGATCGATATTGTCAATGGCTGTACGTTTGACAATAACCTTCCATGTATTGCAGAGAAGGAAGTGGTTGCAGTGAGCCAGATTGCGGATGAGCTGATCTATCATATGATAGAGAACGGCTGTTATGTGGCTTCCAAGGAAGAGCAGGATAAGTTAGTTGCGACTGTACTTACGCCAAAGGGATTGAACAGAAAATGTGTAGGTCGTGATGCCAAGACATTATTGTCCATGATAGGTGTGACAGCGCCAGAAAATACCCGCTGCATTATCTTTGAGGGACCAAAGGAGCACCCTCTGATTGCGGAGGAGCTGATGATGCCGATTCTTGGAATTGTCAGAGCGAAGGATGTGGATGATGCGATTGAGCAGGCGGTATGGTTAGAGCATGGAAATCGCCATTCCGCACATATGCATTCGAAGAATGTAGAGAATTTAACGAAATTTGGAAAAGCGATTGACACGGCAATCTTTGTGAAAAATGCGCCGTCCTATGCAGCGATTGGCTTTGGCGGTGAGGGCTTCTGTACCTTTACCATAGCGAGCCGCACAGGAGAGGGACTTACTTCCGCAAGCACCTTTACAAAGAGAAGGCGCTGCGTGATGTCAGACAGCCTCTGTGTCAGATAGTAATTATGGAAGGGAGAAAATAGCAATGGACATGAATGCGGTCAATATTGAAGAGATTGTGAAGCAGGTCCTTAAGGGCATGTCAAGCCAGCCAGCACAAAGTGTAGCACCTGCACCTTCTTATCAGGCGCCGGGCGCCATTCCTAAGACAGCGAGGGTGGCGATGCTGACAGCACTGGAGAAGATTGAGCTTCAGGAGTATCCGATCCCAGAGCTTGGTGATGGGGATATTTTGGTAAAAGTGGAGGGCTGTGGCATCTGCGGAACCGACGCACATGAATATAAAAGAGATCCATTTAGCCTAATCCCAGTTGTTTTGGGACATGAGGGAACTGGCGAGATCGTCAAGATGGGCAGCAAGGTGAAGAAGGACAGTGCGGGCAAGGATCTGCATGTCGGCGATAAGGTTGTCACCTGTATGATCTTTAAGGATAATCCAGATATCACGATGTTTGATTTAAATAAACAAAATGTGGGTGGCGCAGATGTATATGGTTTGCTTCCCGATGATGACAAGCATCTAAATGGCTGGTTCTCCGATTATATTGTGATTCGTCAGGGTTCTACGGTATTTAATGTAAGCGATCTGGATCTGGATTCTCGTATACTGATTGAGCCATGTGCTGTGTTAATTCATGCAGTGGAGAGAGCAAAGACAACAGGAATCCTTCGTTTTAACAGCAGAGTGGTAGTGCAAGGCTGCGGGCCAATCGGTCTGATCTGCATCGCAGTGCTTAGGACAATGGGAATTGAAAATATAGTGGCAGTGGACGGTGAGCAAAAGAGGCTTGACTTTGCGAGAGAGATGGGTGCAGGCAAAACTGTGAATTTCAAGGATCACAAGGGCATTGAGGCACTTTCAGAGGCAGTGAAGGCAGCGTTTGGCGGATATTTGGCGGATTTTGCTTTCCAGTGTACAGGTTCTCCTGTGGCACATAGTAATATTTATAAATTTATCCGCAATGGCGGTGGTCTCTGTGAGCTTGGCTTCTTTATCAATGGTGGAGATGCGACGATCAACCCGCATTTTGACATTTGCTCCAAGGAGATCACAACGGTTGGTTCTTGGGTATATACGCTGAGAGATTATGCGACAACCTTTGATTTCTTAAAGAGAGCAAAGGGCATTGGACTTCCAATTAATAAGCTGATCACACATAAGTTCTCTCTGGAGGACATCAACGAGGGCTTCCAGACCAACCTTCGCATGGAAGGGTTAAAGATTGCTATCGTAAATAAATAATGCGACATGGGTATTTTGTGAAAAATAGCCTAAGGAGAAGAGACTATGGCAAAAGCAGTTGGTATTATTGAGGTATACGGCCTAGTGGCAGCTTTTGTGGCGGCAGATGCCGCATGTAAGGCGGCGGACGTGACGTTAGAAACCTTTGACAAGAATAAGCCTGCCAATGCAGATAAGCTGCCGGTGCCGCTTATCGTGCTGGTAAAGTTCAGAGGGAGCGTCGCGGCGGTTGAGGCAGCGATGGAAGCTGCCGAGGAGGCTGCAAATACCGTGTCCGGCGTAGTGTCCAAATATGTGATAGCAAGCCCGGAGGACGATACAGAAAAGATGTTGAAGCTGAGCGGTCTGGATAAAACCTAGCACATTCTAGTACATATGGATGGTGTGGGTCACAGATTTGCTTGATATAGGATAAACAAAAACAGGAGGAAATAAAAATGGCACAGGAAGCATTGGGAATGGTAGAAACAAGAGGTTTGGTAGCAGCTATCGAGGCAGCAGATGCCATGGTGAAAGCGGCAGAGGTGACATTGATCGGCACAGAGAAGATTGGTTCTGGACTGGTAAGTGTTATGGTTCGCGGAGATGTCGGAGCAGTAAAAGCAGCGACAGAGGTTGGCGGAAGTGCAGCGAGCAAGCTGGGTGAGCTGGTAGCAGTACATGTAATTCCAAGACCTCACAATGATGTGGAGAAGATCCTTCCTACCTTAAAATAAAAGAGCCGCCATATAGCGGCGGATGGCAGTTAAAGGAGCATGGCGCATGAAATCATTAGGATTTATTGAGATTCCAAGTGTGGCGGCTGCCGTGGATGCACTGGACACAATGTGCAAAACCGCAGATGTGGAATTTGTCACTTGGGAGAGAAAGATGGGGGGAAGGCTGGTGACAGTGATTGTTCAGGGTGAAGTTGCGGCTGTCTCTCAGGCAGTGGAGAGTGCAGTGCAGTCTGCAATACTGAAGCCGGCAGCATATGCTGTCATCGCAAACCCCCATGAGGAGCTTTGGAAGATCATTAAGCTCAGCCAGAAAAAGCTCCACAAAACGGAGCAGTCAGAAAAAGTGGAAGATAAGACAATGTCAGAGGTTTAAGTGTAATAGCTTTAGACTGAAAGGAGATTTCAAATGGCACAGGAAGCTTTAGGAATGGTGGAAACAAGAGGATTGGTAGCAGCGGTTGAGGCGGCAGATTCTATGCTGAAGGCTGCTAATGTAGAGCTTATCGGTTCCGAGAAGATCGGTTCTGGACTGGTAAGTGTTATGGTTCGCGGAGATGTAGGGGCAGTGAAGGCTGCTGTGGAGGCAGGTGCTGCCAATGCAAGTAAGCTGGGTGAGTTAGTGGCAACTCATGTAATTCCAAGACCTCACAATGATGTGGAGAAGATTCTTCCAACACTTAAATAATATAGAAGTAAGGCAGATAGCGCAGGTGCAGCGGGCATAGATGGTTATTATATGCCTGCCTGTGCAGGCGCCAGATAAGGATGGAAAGTGCAGGTGACAGGGTTGGAAGAGAAGACAGTGGAATATATCACAAAGCTCGTTATGGACGCGATGGGCGAGCGTGAGAGACAGAGCAGCTTTAGTGTAAAGGTGGGGGTGTCAGCAAGACATGTACACTTGACACAGGAGCATGTGGAAGCATTGTTTGGACCGGGGTATCAGCTCACAAAGAAAAAAGATTTGATGGGAGGGCAGTTTGCTTCCAATGAGCAGGTGACAATCGTCGGGACAAAGCTTCGCGCTATTGAGAATGTCAGGATATTAGGACCAGTAAGAAAAGGTTCTCAGGTGGAGATCTCCCAGACAGATGCAGTAAAATTAGGCGTTATGGCACCAATACGGGAATCAGGCAATACCAAGGGTTCTGCGCCGATCGCCATCGTGGGCCCCAAGGGAGCTATCTATCTGAAGGAAGGCTGTATTGTGGCAAAACGGCATATTCATATGTCGCCAGAAGATGCGACCTTAGCAGGTGTCACGGACGGTGAGATCGTGTCTGTGAAATTTGCCAATGAAAGAGGAACGATTTTTAATAATGTGCAGATTCGCGTGGATAAGAGCTTTACCTTGGAGATGCATATTGACACAGATGAAGCCAATGCTTCCAAGATAAAAACCGGAGATATGGGGATTCTTGTGAAGTAGGAACACAGAAAAGAAAGTCTTGATTTTTCAAGGCTTAATTGGGCTAGGGGATTATTATGATAGTTGGCAAGGTTGTAGGCAGTGTAGTGGCAACAAGAAAGAATGAAAATCTGGTTGGCAGCAAGTTCCTGATTGTAGAGCCTTTTTTGAGCATGAAGGGAGCAAACAACCGGATTGTCGCGATCGATAATGTGGGTGCCGGCATCGGTGAGATCGTTCTGGTAGCACAGGGGAGCGCGGCGCGGATTGGCTGCGGCCTGGCAGACTCACCAGTAGATGCGGCAATCGTCGGGATCGTCGATGACGGAATCGGGCTGGAATAGAGGTGCTTATATGAACATGACAGAATTAAGCGCGCTTATGCGTGAGAGCGGTGTAGTAGGCGCCGGCGGCGCAGGCTTTCCGTCATACGCGAAGCTGAATAAAAAGGCAGATACAATAATATTAAACTGTGCAGAGTGTGAGCCACTGTTAAAGCTTCACAGGCAGGTGCTTGCAAAATATGCTTACGAGATAATCAGCACGCTGGAGCAGATCGCAGATGCGGTGGAGGCAGAGCGGGTTATTATCGCTATTAAGGGAAGCTATAAGCAGGCGGTTGAGGCAGTAAAGGCACAGCTTTCCTCATTTAAAAGGACGGAGATAGGAATTTTGCCTGAGATCTATCCTGCCGGCGATGAAGTTATCACAATCTATGAGACGACAAAGCGGGTAGTTCCGCCGGGAAGCCTGCCGATCGAGGTTGGTGTTATTGTCTATAATGTGGAGACAATCTACAATGTATATCGCGCTGTGGCAGAGCATGCCCCAGTTACATATAAGTATATCACGATTGCGGGAGAGGTTGCAAAGCCCATCACACTGAAGGCTCCGCTTGGCATAACATACAATGAATTAATTGAGCTTGCCGGCGGCGCGACCGTTTCAGATCCAGTGCTTATTGGCGGCGGTCCCATGACGGGAAGGATTGTGAATGGCTATGACACAGTGACAAAAACAAGCAATGCCGTGCTTGTGATGCCTCCAAATTCCTTTATTGTGCAGAAAAAGCAAGCTCGGATTCACACAAATATGAAGAGAGCTATGGCAGCTTGCTGCCAGTGCCAGATGTGCTCGGATTTGTGCCCAAGGCATCTGTTGGGGCATCCCATTGAGCCTCATGCATTTATGCGCTCGGCGAGCAGCGGCGTGACGAGGGATGTCACACCATATATCAATACAATGTTCTGTTCCCAGTGTGGGCTGTGCGAGATGTTTTCCTGTTTCCAGAATCTTGCCCCGACAACATTAATTGGAGAGTGCAAGACTGGTCTTAGGAAAAATGGAGTTCCGATTCCACAGGGGGTACAGGCGGATATGGTTCATCCAAACAGGGAGAGTCGTCTGGTTTCCAAGGAACGGCTAACAGCAAGACTGGGACTTTCCAAGTATGATGTGGAGGCGAAGCTGGTAGATGAGCTGGTTGAGGTAAAGCAGGTGAAAATTGCCTTAACACAGCATATCGGTGCACCAGCGACAGCAACTGTGGCAAAGGGTGACGCGGTGACATCAGGGCAAGTGATCGGAGCAGCCGTGGAAGGAAAGCTGGGAGTGAACACCCATGCTTCCATCAGCGGGACAGTTGTCGATGTAAATGACAGATTTGTTACGATTAAGGCATAGAACAGGCAGTATTTGCCCGCAGAAATGAGGTTACAATGAGTAAAGCGATAGGAATGGTGGAATACAAGACAGTGTCGACAGGGATACAGGCGGCAGATTTGATGTTAAAGACGGCAGAGGTTGAGATTATCGAGGCGCAGACGGTATGTCCTGGAAAATATATTGTGCTGATCAGCGGTGATCTAAGTGCGGTCAATGCTTCTGTGGAGGCGTCCCGCACGCAGTTTGAGCAGCAGCTTATCGACTCCTTTGTTCTTGGCAATCCACATGAATCTATTTTTGGCGCGATTTACGGCGCGGCTAATATTGAGAATGTAAAGGCACTTGGTGTGTTGGAAACCTTCTCTGCAGCCTCCATTATAGTGGCAGCCGATGCTGCCGCTAAGACCTCCATTGTTGATTTGATAGAGCTTCGAATCGCAAGAGGAATGTGTGGGAAATCCTATTTAATGCTGACAGGGGATGTGGCAGCAGTAACAGCGGCGATTGAGCGCGCAAAAGCAGAGGTTGGCGAGACGGGAATGTTCCTCGAAGCTTCTGTAATTGCCAGCCCGGATAAAAGACTTTGGGACAGCATCCTGTAGCAGGGTGTTATGGAGGAGCTATGCTTGCAATAGAGAGACGGAATGAGATTTTGTCAAAGCTTCAGGAGGAGCGGAAGGTTGTAGTCAGTGACTTAAGCCAGCAATATAATGTGACGGAAGAGACGATCCGCAGGGATCTGGAAAAGCTTGAGAATGAAGGGTTGGCAAAAAAGACCTACGGCGGTGCTGTCCTAAATGAAAGCTTTAATACAGATCTGCCATACACCGTCCGAAAAAAGGCAAATGTGGAGAGTAAGCAGAGAATCGCGGAGGCGATCGCCGCGATGATTGAGGATGGCGATCATCTGATATTGGACGCAAGCTCCACAGCGCTGTTTATTGCAAAGCGCATGAAGGATAAGAAAAATATCACGGTGATAACAAATTCCGTCGAGATATTGCTGGAGCTCTCGGACAGGAATGGCTGGAAGATATTGTCCACAGGCGGGCGGCTAAAGGAAGGCGGGCTTGCGTTAGTAGGGTATCAGGCGGAGCGTATGGTCAGTACATTTCATGTTGACTATGCCATATTTTCCTGCAAAGGAATTGATTTGGAGCGTGGTCTTACAGATGCCAATGAGAGCGATGCCCAGATAAAGAAGATGATTGTGAAGGCGGCAAACAAGATCATCCTTGCCGTGGATCATTCCAAATTTAACAAAATTTCCTTTACGCAGGTCTGTGAGCTTTCTGAGATAGATATGGTTGTCACGGACGAGGAACCGGACGAGAGCTGGAAGCAGGCATTTTTGTCTGCCGGAATTGAGCTCATCTGCCCGGAATAGGAGTAGAAGTCATATGAAGCGATTTAAGATTAAAACGGAGGTGTGCTTTAGCGAGAATGCGATCGATGCCTTGACGGAGATCAAGGGGAAAAATGCGGTTATTTTTACCGATTCTTTTATGGCATCGTCGGGGGCAGCGGATCGCATTGCGGAGAAGCTTGGAAATTGCAGCAGCATCAGTATCTTTGATAAGGTAAAGCCAGATCCGCCAATCGAGCTTGTGACGGAGGGATTGGAGTTTTTGAGAAATGCCAATGCGGATGTGGTGATAGCTCTGGGCGGTGGATCTTCCATTGATGCAGCAAAATCAGTGGTGCTGATGGCAAAGAGAGTGAATCCAATGAATCCAATAAGGCTGATTGCGATTCCAACCACCAGCGGCACAGGCTCTGAGGTGACACAATTTGCCGTGATCACGGATGTGCAGAAGGGCGTAAAGTATCCTTTGGTTGATGAACAGCTTTTGCCGGATATGGCGATTTTAGATCCGTCCCTTGTTATGACGGCGCCTCCCGGAATCACAGCAGACACAGGATTTGATGTGATCACGCACGCACTGGAGGCGTATGTCTCGAAGAATGCGTCTGATGCGTCCGATGCACTGGCGGAGAAATCCTTTGAGCTTGCTTTTGAATTTCTGCCAAGAGCATTTAAAAATGGCACAGATTACATGGCAAGAGATAAGATGCACAGTGCGTCTTGTTTAGCTGGAATGGCGTTTAATGGAGTAAGCCTTGGTGTCAACCATAGTATTGC
>CAMUFS010000018.1 GCA_947088195.1 uncultured Clostridia bacterium | reverse complement strand
GACTCACCAACTCACAATTACAAATAACCTATAAAAATATTTCGTATAAAGTATAACTTTACCTAAAATTGTTACGTGTTTCTATACAAGTAATATATATTTGATTTTCTTCCTAAATCACGTATAATATAACTATAAACTTTCCTCAACAAGAAACTGGCCAAAATTTTTACACTGCTCCTAGAACATAGAAAGGCGAAAGAGAAAAAGAATGTCAACAACAAATTTAGCACAGGCAATCGAAGCTACAAATGATATTGGCTCTGCATATGATACTAATATCAAGTTCCTACTTGCCGACAAACAGATACTAGCACGCATCCTGAAATACACCATTAAAGAATTTCAGGATATGGAAATTCCTGATATTATAAATAGTATTGGAGATGATATTACAACAGGTACAAAACCCGTTGATCCGGGATTGTCAAATCTAGGTCAAATTAAAAGAACTGATACAGAAGATAATATCCCCGGAGAAGGTAAGATCTTTTACGATATTCGCTTTACTGCATATCACTCAAAAGAGGAGATCAAATTTCTTATAAATATTGAAGCACAACAATCCTCTGATCCTAAAAAATTAGGATACCATCTGGAAAATAGAATCCTATTCTATCTGGCAAGAATGATTTCAGCACAAAAGCAGACAGAATTTTTCCACAGTGATTATGACAATATAAAACGTGTAAGAAGTATCTGGATTTGTTTGAACAAGGAAAATGATGGTGATTCCATCGAAGAGATCACTCTTGATAGAAAAGCAATCTTTGGGACTCAAAAAAATCCATATAATATAGATTTAATGAAAGGCATTATTGTCAATATAAGAAATAGAACAGATATGAAATCTTCAAAAAACATACTAATTTCCATGTTAGAGAATCTGCTTCTACAAACAAATATTGAAAAGAAAAAACGTGTACTAACCGAGGAATATGGCATGATAATGACGACCGAGTTAGAAGGGAGGATTCAAACTATGTGCAATTTATCAGAATATATTGAAACCAAAGGCATCGAAAAAGGTATTGAAAAAGAACGCTTAAATGCCATTGAAAGAATGATCCGAGCTAATGCGACAAGAGAGCAAATTATCTCTTTTGGTTATACAGAAGAAGAACTTGCAACAGTAGAAAATGTACTATGTATCAATTCTTAATATTATGTTTATATAGACACCCCACCTATTTTATGTTAAAATAATTTTTATTTCATCTATACTATATTTTTCAAAGGAGTGAATATAATGAACTATAAGACAAAAGGAACCTGTTCCAGAGAGATCCATTTTGAGGTGGAGGATAATATTTTAAAATCTGTTGAATTTGTGGGTGGCTGCGCTGGCAACACCAAAGGAGTGGCACAGCTTGTTGAGGGTATGGAAATCCATGATGTAATCAAACGTCTGGAAGGCATCCCATGTGGTACCAAGGGTACATCCTGCCCGGATCAGCTCGCCCATGCTTTAAAGACCTATCTGGAGCAAAAATAAAAATACTCCAACATGGAGGGTTATTATGAAACGAATTGTGCTGACTGGCGGGGGAACGGCGGGCCATGTTACGCCAAACCTTGCCCTTCTGCCAGAATTAAAAAAGGCAGGCTATCAAATCTTTTATATTGGTTCTTACAATGGTATTGAGCGAAAGCTAATAGAAGAACAAGGTATCCCTTACTATGGTATCTCCTCAGGTAAACTTCGCCGCTATCTGGACATAAAGAATTTCACCGATCCTTTTCGCGTTCTGAAAGGCTGCCATGAGGCGAGAAAGCTGATTAAAAAAATAAAGCCTGACATCGTTTTCTCCAAAGGAGGCTTTGTATCTGTGCCCGTTGTCTTTGCGGCAAAGCACTTTCATATCCCAATTATTATTCATGAATCGGATATGACTCCGGGACTTGCAAATAAATTATCTATCCCATGTGCAGATCGCGTTTGTTGCAACTTTCCAGAAACAATAAAGCAGCTCCCACAAGGCAAAGCGGTATTATCTGGATCACCCATACGCAAGGAATTAATGCAAGGACAAAAGGACGCTGGCCTTTCATTTGCTGGCCTTTCAAATTATAAACCTGTTATCTGTATTATTGGAGGGAGCCAAGGTTCTGCTGTCATCAACCAAGCCGTTCGATCCATCCTGCCCAAGCTTCTTCCTGCCTATCAGATTATTCATCTATGTGGAAAAGGCAACCTTGATCCTGCTCTTTCTTCAACAAAAGGTTATGTTCAATTTGAATATGTTGAGAATGAATTAAAAGATGTGTTTGCTGCCTCCGATCTTATTATATCCAGAGCAGGAGCAAATGCCATCTGTGAGATACTAGCTCTCAGAAAGCCAAACATTCTAATCCCACTTTCTCAGGCCGCCAGCCGTGGAGACCAAATCCTTAACGCTGCCTCCTTTGAAAAGCAGGGATTTAGCAAAGTAATACGTGAAGAAAACCTTACTGGAAAAGCTCTGCTCTCTACCATAAAAGAAGTATCCATCAACCGTGATAAATACATGCAAGCCATGGAACAGAGCACACAGACAGACGGGATACAAATCATTATTGATCTTATCAAGGAACTTACAAAACAAAAGCCAGCACATACAAAATCTAATCATTGACAAATTTCTTAAATGACAAAATTGCCCAGAAAGCTATAAGTCGCTCTTCTGGGCAAAAATTTCTTAAACTGCGCGAACTGTCTTTAGTCCTTCCACAATCGTTTTCTGTATTTCATCCAAGCTGTACTTTGGTTCTCCCTTTCCTTCCATACTTAAGCCAACGCCATCCTCCTTATACCTTGGAATAAGATGAATATGAAAATGAAACACAGTCTGTCCTGCTATCTCTCCATTATTCTGCAAAATATTAAAGCCCTCACAGCCAAGCACTTCTGTCATCACAGTTGCCATACGTTTTGCAAGCACAAAAGCTTCCCCTGCAGTATCCTGATCCAGCTCATAAATATTGGCAAAATGCTTTTTGGGCAATATCAATGCATGTCCCTTTGATGCCGGATTGATATCCAAAATTACTCGAAACATATCATCCTCATACAATGTCTTTGATGGGATCTCTCCATTTGCAATTTTACAAAAAATACAATTTTCTGCCATTTTCTTATCTCCTTTTCTCTTAAATTTATCTAAATTCTAAAAATCCCCAAACAATATTGTCCTATATTCTCAAATAAACACCTTTTTTGTCGTAATTTGTCTGACGATATTCGTTGAAATCTGTCAAAACAAATGTTATATTATTAAAGAACAAGCAAACCAAACATGTGTTTAAAGAGAGGTATAAGATATGTTTACTAGAGAAGAACTTAATACGCTTGAACAACTAAAAGCCGATAACCCCAAACTTCGATATCTGTTAGATAAATTAGAGCAGGAACAAAAATATGCCCTGTCTTACTTATCACACAGCATCCGAAATGATCTAACTGTACTTATGAGTTCCTTCCAGATAACAGAAAAGCATCACCCTGAGGTGCGTGATTTCAAATACTGGGAAGAATGTGTAAAAGGTGCGTTCTACATCTGCAAACTTATGGAAGATTTATATGTCTTCGAGCACAGCAGCAAAATACACCAATCTCCTATTATGCTCAATGAGCTTCTTACTGACCTTGTAAATTATTTTCCTCATGAACATTATTCCTCCACCACTTCCGTCATTCTTCAGACAGAAGAATTCTGTCCCAAATATTATGGTGACTCTATAAAACTCTGTCATGCTCTTGAGCTTCTTTTAATTAATTCCTATGAGGCACTTCCAGAAGAAAACGGAAAAATCTTGTTGAACTTATCCTGCACAAATTCCTTAATCCAAATCTCAATCACAGATAATGGAAAGGGCTTTTCTAAGGATATGAAGGCAAAGCTCTGGCAGCCATTTGCCACAGATAAGCAACATCATACTGGCTTAGGTCTATGTACCGCACATAACATCATTCTTGCGCATGGCGGTCATATGCAGCTCGCTTGGTCTGGCACAGAAGGAACTTGTATAGAGATATACCTTCCATTTTTATCTGTGGGAACTCTATCAGGAAAATGCGAAAAATTCGTCCAACATGCGAATTAATGCAAAATCACCCTTTGCTGCCATATCGCCTTTCATAAAGCTTCCCTGAAAACTGGTTTTTCCACTGATAATATCTTCTAACACTCGGCTTGAAAGCCGTGCTGTGACATCTGCAAAACCAGTATCTTCTCCATAATGACAGTCAAGTCTGCCATTCTGACATTCCACAAGCAGTGTCCGTTTCTTGTCCTCTAACACAAGAGCGTACACTGCTTTTGTCTTTACTGCCGTGCGGAACGCTTTCATAAAATTGTCAATATAGGGAGCCGTCCCCTCTGATTTTTTATTTTCCAATATATTTTTATACAAACCAGCCAGCTCCTCAATATCTTCCTTCTGTTTTTTCACATAAATATCATCCGAGGCATACTTTGATAGCTGCTCGCTCTCCTGAGGTGTAAAATCCATCGTCTCTCTTAAAATATTCTGTTTTATCGCAATCGTGCTGCTTGGCAACACCTTCATCTTCTGTGAGATACTTCGATACAGATCCTCCGCCTGCTTCTCAATAATCAGCTTGTATCCCTCATTCATCTCAAAAGCAATGGGATCTTCCACATAAGCACACAATCCACGACAAGTCTTTCCGCCAAGCATCTCCCACGCATTGATTAGGGAAAGCTGCGCTTCCCTCTCTCCATAAGTGGTAGACATCACCACGGGAACCATATAGATACTGCTAATCCTACTTTTATCCCCATAAAACCAGCAAGCATCCAGAAACACCTGCATCCAGCCATTCAACCCAAGCCACTCCACTGTGCTGGCAAGAATCACGCCGTCCGCCTCCTTAAGTGTCTTAGGCAAGGTTGTAATATTGTTCTTTAGTTCATGTAAATGATAACGCTCCACTTTAACATGCAGCTCATCAAATACTTCTTCCAATATATTCATGACATAAATGGTAGGATCATCAATCAGACCTCTGCCTGCATAATAAATATTTATCTTCATATTTCCTCTCATTCTGCCATTCGGCATCTATTTAAAAGAATTTCATTTTATATTAAGAAATCCTAGTTTTCCCTGACAAATACAACAAAAATGCTGTTGCCATACCAGTCAAAAGCCCACCAATATGTGCCGCATTGTCAATTCCCGGCGTGGTAAAGCCACTATATAAAACATACACAATCATCAAGGCAAGCCTTGGAGCTGTCAATTCCTCCAATTTGCCCTTATTTTTTATTACCAGAAAAAATAAGCCTCCAATCACTCCAAAAACTGCTCCCGATGCACCAGCCGACACAACTGTCCTGTCCATCACTATATTGTATGCACATGATGCAATCCCAGCACCAAGACCACTTAAAAGATACAAAAACACATACTGCCATCTGCCTAAAATTCGTTCCAGATTATCACCGAGCGCCACTAATATCACCATATTACTTGTCAGATGGCTGACATCAAAATGCAAAAACATTGCTGTGATAAGTCGATACAGCTCCTGCGGCTGTTCCATATATGGTGTGTACATGGCTCCCCAGCGTATCATACGGTTTCCTGAAGCACCCTTATCAAATAAATTCATAGCAAGAAACACAAACACATTGATGGCAATCAAAATAGAATTACATAATGTAAACTGCGAGGATCTCCGTGATCTCCATCGCCCTTTTTCACTTAGCAGTCTTTCAAGCTGTCCTTTTAATCCAGCAAAATCATCTGGCTGATCTTCATAGATTCTTAAGCTACTTGAATAACAGTCTAAAATCCATACTGGAAAACCTGCTTGAATCAAGCTTCTGCCATATGCTGCATCCTCCGTCACAAGCAAAGCAAGCATATCTCTGCCATTCACCGCCAAGCTTTCATCCATGCTGATCTTCCAGAGCATATGGCGCAGTTGATCTACATCCAGTTTTCTGCGTCCTGTAAAATCACATAAAACAAGCAGATACATCTTGTCCTCTACTTTTTTGTTATATAATGTCACTTCCTCAATATTGGTTTTGATTAGGTGAAATTCATTTATCATAAACAGCTCTTTTATGTGTTCTAGCTCCATGACAGTGCCTCCGTTTTATTCTACAAAAACCTTACCATGTATTTTAAGACCTGTCAATGCCCTTATATTGTCTTCCAAAATGAATAAGCAGAAGAATGGCAGCCGCTGCCCAAAATAGCACAATCCCAGATAACAGAAGATTTCTCTGAAAATAACAGACTCCCGCTGCTATCCCGCACACCAAGATTCCTGCGATATAAATTCCCATACAAATTATATGTGGCGGAATCTTAATATTCTTATTCTCTGTTATCCTTCCCTCTTTATTCCTGTTTTCTTTATATTCTCTATAATGATTCCCCTGTTTTTTATTTCCTTGATTTCTGTTTTTCTGTTTCTTATTTCCTTGCCCTCTATACTCTTTGCCTCTATTCTCTATAATCCTATTTTCTCTATTTCTGCTCTCATTATTTCTGTTTTTTCTTATTATATTTTCATCATTTATGTCAAATTCTTTATTGTCCTTAATAGGCTCTTTTTCTTCCCAAGGAAATACAATCTCCTGCCTAATAGGCTGTTCATCCACAATTTTATAAGTAAAAACAGAGCTATATCCCTCCTTCACTACATTTTGATAGATCTGATAAGCCATCTTAACCCCTTGCTGATCATCATAGTTTAGCTTTTCAAGAAAAAATTGCAAAAGCTTTAACAGCCCCTTCTCAAAACCTCCTTGCCCGCACGGTGCATAACAAAACTGAAGCCTGTGCCCTGTTTCTTCTGTATAAATATGCTCTGGCTCCATGCAAAGACAATCTGCTTCCAAAAGATATTCCTCCACAGAAGAGAGCACACACTTTACACTATCAATATACTGGTTCAACATCTCAAAGCTTATTGTCCTTTTTTCCAAATACTCCGAAAGTGGAAGAAGGCAGCCTGCATCATAACGATACTCGCGCTGTTCATTGATTGCACAAACTTGTACTGGAAGCAAGCCTGCAGGATGGCTTTTCCTCAGCATCTCCATCTGGTATGAGGATTCTTCTATAAGCTCCGCTCCCGCTATCAGCAAACTGCCCCTGCCATCCCTTATATAATTTCCCATACTATGAATCCCTCACCTTTTACTCTTCTTTATTCTGCAGCTTCCTAAACTGCTCACTGATCACCAGTCCCTTTCTCACATAATCCGCCTGACATGGATATGGTGCTGCCCTCTTTATCCATATCTCGCTCTCTTGCTGATAACCAAGCAGCTTTCTAGCAAAATTCAAAACCGACGCTTTCCCCGCAAGCTCCACAGTCACCTCATCCCCCTCCTGTTCAATATGAATCTGGCTTACAATAGATACCAGCAACCTGTCCTTCAATCTCTCTCTTAGATATTCATCAATTTCTGACTTATCTGGCGTCTCTAACTGTCCTGAGCCATAAAAGGCACTCTCCCATGCACACTGCTGCATTATCGTATGATCATGCAGATAAAATCCCAAAAAGATAATTCCATACAAAAGCGCAAAGACCAGCGGCAAAATAAATGCCGCTTCCACTGTATAACTTGCATTAAGTTTTGATTTCATACCTTACCATACTTTCCTTCTATTAAATTAAAGTAATACAAAAAGCTGCGAGCAGAAATGGCACAAATGGCAACCTGCTCTTTCTCCCAGCTTTTCCCATTATCATAAGCACTGCGGCAGCCACAGCACACAATAATACTGCAAGAAATATATAAAGCACCTGCCTGCGAACCCCAAATAAAAATCCAAGCAACATAATCAGTGCACTGTCGCCCATACCAATGCTCTCACCTGCCAAGCTTAAGAAAAAAAACAATACTCCCACACAGCCCGCCGCAAGATATTCCCACGCGGCAAGCTCCCGCACAAATATCAGATAAAACGCCGCCGTCACATAACCTGCCAGAAGCATATAAGTTGATATTTTTTTGCACTGTATATCCTCATAAGAGAAATATACCAACAGTAAAAGTCCCTCTATTATTTTCAATTTAGATACAAACACTCTTATCACCCTCCCTTCTGTTCCTGCTTCTGGCATTTTTTACACTGCTTTCGTCCCTCCACCTCAGAGATTGGAATTTCCTGAAACCTTCTCTTAAGGCCCTGACAATCTGTGCTGCCATGATATCTATCTCCATATGTGGTGACATACACGGTATTAGAATTTTCTGACACACCGCCACATCGCTCACATGCATAATATTTTCCCCCACTGCTGTTTCTCATTGAATCAAGATTGGCATAATCTGTTGCTTTAATGGACAGATTTAAATGCGTACAATACTTACTTGTATGATAAACGCTTCCTGTCTCTGTGACATACACAAGCTGTTCAGATGCTTCTTCCCCTTCTCCTTCCCCTCCTGATGGCATAAATCCAGTAAATGTTCTGATTCGTACTCTCTGCACACATAAAAGCGAAACTATATCACCGGGAAGATAAGGAATTTTTACCTGATATCTTAAAACCATATCTACCATTTGATTATCACTGATCAAGGAGTCACTCAACAAAGACAGCCCATCTGCTCCTCCTCTGATGCAAGAGCGATTCAACCACTCCACTCCAATGCCCTTCTTTATCTGCCCCAGTGCATAATCGGAGGAAAATCCATGAAACAAGACATCTGTAAGGCCCGGTTCCTGATCCTTTTTGTATTCTTCTTCCTCCTTTGGTGACATAGAAAGCACTTCCTCATACGCAAAGGCATATCTGGATATTTTTCTTGCCTGATCCATCAGCTCCTCATGTAATGCCACTTGCATATTTAATATAATCAGAAAATACAAAAACGCACACAATACAAACAACATAGCAGGCAGAACAAGCGCCGCCTCCACCGTAAAGCTTGCGAGACAGGAGGCAGGGCAGGATGCTTTTAGCCAATTTTTTACATTAATGCTGCGGCTTTTTTTATTATGTACCTGGAGAGAACATTTTTTATTTTTTTTATTTGCTGAATTTATAAACATTTTTTCTGCTAAAAGCACCCTGCGCTGCCTCCTGTCTCTTACCTTTTTATTTTTTCACAGCTTTTCTCAATAAGAATAGCTGCTGATTCCTTCTATCTGATAATTTTTCTGAACATTATTTCCTGCAAAAGGTAACATCAAAAATATTGGCTCTGCTTTAAATTCCGTACAAATTACCAGCTCTGTGACACATTCTCTTAACGTAAAACCTTTATCATATTTCTTTTTCACTACCCCTTCCATCAGATCCATGGTTCTTGCATTTCTCACCTCACGCTTTTCCTTCACCAGCAATAGACGTAAATAATCTTGATAGGAAAGCCCGCTTCCCTCCTTCGTTCCACCCGGCAGACTGGACGATGTTAATTTAGCAAGTCCTTCAAAGCTAAGCTGCCATGACAGATCATCCTTGACCAGAGGAACTCGCTTACCCGCGAATAATGACCTGACATCCACAATTCCTTCCGCCTGCGCCCAGACGGCAAGGATTAATAGCTGTGTCACCTTGATAATTCCATGCATCCCTGTAAACCCTACCAAAAGTACGGCCAAAAGCTCCGCCTGCATACGTTTTTCTGAATTGCCTAGAAGATAGAGAAGATTCATACCACTTCTCAAGAGCAGAAGCTCGGCTGCCACCGCTGATAGATTCTGTTTATCTCCCTCCTTCCCTTTTAAAATATATTCAAGCTCATAGGCAAGCACCTTATCCTCTGCAGGTTCTAACAAATTTCCAAAACGATTGAGCAAATATTCATTGATCAGTAGCTGCTCCAAAAGCTCTTTTTCATTATATGCATATCCGCGCAAACTTTTTTCGTAAGGCTCCTCTGGCGAAAATTCACTGTCAGAGAGTTTATCTGGACGTTCTATAACCAGACCAAGCAAGCCATTGCCAAGAAGATTTTTTACCTGATTTATCACATCTACGCCTGTGCCAGAAGCCGCCTCATCTATATAATTAAGCTCCATTTTTTCTGTGCTATATACAGACATCGCATCTGTACAGGAACTTAATACCTCCTTCAATCCATCTGTTCCCCCTGACATATATGGGGAAAGAGACTGGATATTGGACTCCAGAATTGAGATATTAGGACGAATATCCTCCGTGGCATAGGAAGCTTTATAATAGTCTCCCTCACCCGCCGAGCGCGTGCGAATATCAGATAACTCCGTCTCCACAATTTCTTTGGTGTCCTCGTCAAGCTTATCCATCCCCTCCGCAAAAATCCCCTCCATCACAACAAGCTTATTTGCCACAAGCTGCGTATTTCTATCATATTGCTCTTTCTGCATAGCAACATTTTTGTTGTAATTTAATAGAGTGGTATGCTTCTGAACCAGATCTTGAACCTGTAAAGCAATGCTTTTCTCCAAAGTATGAATCTCACTATTCAATCGCATTATCTCTCCTGCTGTCTCGGCATCCTCCAATTCCTCATACAGTTCGTCCAGCTCATCAACCTCCTCTCCAATACGTCCCTCTGCCTCCTCCATATCAAGGCGGTACTCCTTAATCCGTTTTATCCCACGGTGTATTTTCTGCACAGCAGAATCCACTTTCTGCGCCTGAGACTGGATTTCTGATAATTTATCAAAAATATCTGTAACAATCTGTGCTTGATCCATAATCCCCAGCTTTTCCAACACCCATTCTAAAATTCCTGCAGGTGCAGCATATTTCATATGTGCGAGGATCTCCTCCTCCAGCGGCACTCCTCCTTCCTCGCTTATGATTCGCTCGGATTGCAGTGTAAAACTCACAGGAGCCGCCTGACACAGATCGGAGCCCGGCAATATCAGATCCTTATTTGCTGTCATATTATAGGACAGATAATCCATAAAATAATCTTGATATTTCTGCGAATTATCTGTACCATAAGATTTGTCTAACATCAGCAATCCATACTCTCTTGCCATTGGCAGCGAATAGTCTGCAAATAAAGATTCCAGTGCCAGATAGGCACCCGACTGACAGCGAATGCGAACTCCTCCAAGCCTTGCGGACTCTATTGTCGTACATAGAAGCGAAAATACAATTAATAAAAGC
This sequence comes from uncultured Clostridia bacterium, assembly GCA_947088195.1. Taxonomy (GTDB): domain Bacteria; phylum Bacillota; class Clostridia; order Lachnospirales; family Lachnospiraceae; genus RGIG8607. The sequence goes on along the minus strand of CAMUFS010000018.1, from coordinate 6,850 downwards.
AAGCTGAAAAATACTGTAATATGTCCCTTCACCTTATGCCTCTTTTCCCAAAAACTGTGATTTTTCAAGAACCTTGATTACGAATAAACAGAATTTGTCTTTGACTGTATTTCCTTGAAAATACCATTGACTAAAGATCCTAGCTGATCCTTAAAAATTAGCACTAGACCAATTAAAACCACTAAAATCAGTATCATCTCAACCACTCCAATTCCACTTTCATCTTGCCAAAATTCTTTTACCCAGCGCATTGTCATATGTCTCACCTCCCTCCTAAAAGCTCATAATCGCAGGAGCAATACAGATTACAAGGACCACCAGCAAAAGCATCAACATAGGCATCAGAAGCCTTGTCCCTGCCTCCTGTGCCAGTTTGACGGCAAATGCCCGTCTATCCTCAAATGCCTGCCATGTTTCTTCCTGCAAAAGTGCAAGCAGACCCGCTGTTCCTTTTTTTAGATTCTGCTCTAACAAGCTTCCCAGCTTTCGATACCCTGACAGCCGGCATCGCTTGCCAAATGCAGAATATGCTTTTCCTTCCGGCATTCCGCGATCCAGTTCATAATATGTAAGCAGCATCTCCTCATAGGCATAATTAAAGCTTTGATCCTCCCGATAATCTTTGATAATCCGCTCCCATGCCCCTCTCACAGTAAGACCTGAACCAATAAGCAGACAAAGCTTTGATACAATCTCAGGATAGGCTATAGCAAGCTCCTCCTCTTTTTCCTTTTTTTGCTGTATCACTTTCTGATCTGGCAAAAATGTACAAAGCACTGCCATAACCACTACTAATACACAGAGAAGATAACTCTGATCCTGCCGCGGAACACGATATTCTACTGCTGCACCGCCTATCTCTTCTGGCAGAAAAAAGCTCTTTGCCCCGTCATCTGCCTCCTCTCTAAGCTGTACCCTTCGTCTTATTTCTTGAACTAGCCTCTCCTCTTCTGTGAGAATTTCTGGCATTACAGTCGCACAAAAGACATATGCTTTCTTATATCCTCCAAAAGAGATCTCTGCTGTCAAATTTACAAGCTCCTTTTCTGAGAGTCCCTCCGCATGCACACGCCCACTTCTATCTATCCGGTCCGTATTATCGATCTGCCAAAATACACTACAAGCTGTTTCCTCTATATAATTTTCTAGCTTCAACGACGTCCGCACCTCATCAAGAGAAAGATTTCCCCCAAGTATTCTCTCTGTAAGCAGCAGATAGCTTTTCTCTATCGCCTTCTGTGCCTCCTCCGCTTGGGGCACTCTTTCCTTCACCTCAATCGTAAGTGGAAACTCCTCCTCCATAATCCATGCACTCAACGCAATCTTCTGTTTTCCCTCACCAGGTTCTGGCCGCTCAATCTGCAAAATAGGAGCATAATCAGAGGTTGATGTACGAAGAAATCCTTGAAGCAGCAACACCACCGATCCTCCAAGAAGTACCCATAGACCAGACATAAGTTTTTTCTTCCAGAGCTGTTCTCTTTCCTTCTGCTGGCTTTTTCCCGGATTTAGATAAGCGATGGCGTCCTGACAGGACAAACCGACTGGCGGACAACGTTTCCACTCCCTCTTTCTTCCCAGCAGACACAGCCCAATAACTGCCACCAATATTCCTGCCACTCCTATGGCTATCACCATTCCCGATCCTTCCTTTTCGCTAAATTATATTTTAATATCCACTATTTTTTCTGCCAAATAATAAGATGTCAGATAAACCAACAGACATACCGTCATAATCACTCTTCCCGCGAAAGTGGTATATAAAATATTCATAAACTCCCCATTTCCCATGCGCAGATAACAGATCATCGCAAGTGGCATAATATTCATTACCTTCTGCTCATATCTTTTCTCCTGCACAAGCATCTGTATCTCTCTCTGTGTTTCTAATTTCTTTCCGATTGTCTCTGCTGTATTTGCCATAATTGCTGCCAGATTTCCACTGCTTCTCTTTGCAATCTTAAAAATACTCGCAAAATTTCTTGCATCCTCCAGACCACTCCGCCTTCCAAACTCCTCCAACACCTCCTCGGCAGGACGATTCAGCTTCATCTGCCTTAACGCACGCTCCAATTCTTTTGGTATCAATGCATTTTTTCCATACAGATCCGAAAGCTCATGATATGCCTCCGCAATGGCATTTTCAACTGCATAACCCGTGTGCATAGAAGCTGTCAAGGAATTTAGAAAATCTCGAAACTGAATCCGGCCCTCATCCAGCTTTTTTCTTGTGTCCAGCTTTCTGATATATCTGCCTACCGCTCTAGTCAACGGTAAAAAGAGCAGCACTGCCAGCCATGTGTCATAAAAAAGCCATGCAAATACAAAAAACACTATCACTGTTTTGCCAACTCCCAGAAGTCTACCAGCAAATCCCTGCCATTGCAAGCTTCCTCCTATCCTTAAGCCTCTCTCTTCCCCCTGAAAGCTGCCCAATAATTCGTCCCTCCTCCTGTGAAGTCTCCTCAAACCAAAAAATCTGGTTAATCTGAAAATTATCCTCTTGTAGTGGAAGTACCTCCGCAATCTCAAGAACTCTGCGACTTTTATCCCTAAGCCTTCCCAGATGAATCAAAATATCTACCGCGGAGGTAATCTGCCCTCGTATGGCCTGAATCGGCATATCCAGCCCCATAAGCACCATAGTCTCCAAACGCCTCAGCATATCCAAAGAGCTGTTGCTGTGCCCGCTAGACATCGCCCCATCATGGCCCGTATTCATGCTCTGTAATAGATCAACTGCCTCCTCCCCTCTGACCTCTCCGACGATAATTCGATCTGGCCGCATACGCAAGCTTGTCCGTATTAGATCACGTATGGAAATAGAGTGCTGCCCTTCGGATGTTGCATTTCTTGTTTCCAGACGAACCAGATTCGGCACGCCCTTAATCTGAAGCTCTGCACTGTCCTCTATAGTGATAATACGTTCCTCCTTGGGAATAAAATCAGACATCGCATTTAAAAAAGTGGTTTTTCCAGAACCGGTCCCTCCACATACAATAATATTATAGCCCGCCATCACCATATCCTTGAGCATCTCTGCTGCCTCCCTGCTGACGGCATCCCACGCAATTAACATCTCCATTGTCACTGGCTTTTGAGGGAATTTTCTAACTGTGATAATTGGGCCGTTAAGCGCGACAGGATTCAGCACCACATTCACTCTTGAACCATCCTCCAATCTGGAATCTACAATGGGCGAAGCTTCATTTACACGGCGGTTGACCTTTGCCACCATAAGCTGAATTACATCCGACAGCCTCTCCCTTGAGGCAAAATGCCGATCCAGCTTTTCAAGACCCCCTTTGCGCTCCACAAAAATATCCTCACATCCATTCACCATAATCTCCGTGATCTCCCCATCTTCCAAAAGCTCCTGCAAAATATCAAGCCGCCGCAAGGAATCAAATACTCCCTTTCTTATCTGGCTGCGCTTTGACAGAGGAATATATTGTGATTTGCTATACTCCACAATCACGCCATCAATGCAGCTCCATATTTCCTCATCACTAAGCTCCTTGGTCTGATCGAGCCTGCCCAAAACCTCCTTTCTAACCTTCTCAACCATATTCCTCCTCCTGAATCAGCCCATCTACAAGCTGTCTCAATTCCTCCGATTCCATATATTCAAAAAGTCCCTTGTCTGCCGCATATTCTCCTTCCAAAGCGTCCTGCTCAAACTGCTCATCTCTATATGGCATTGGCTGTTTCACTATTTTGCTCGCAAGTCCCTCCCAGCCGGCAAGCTGTAAATACTCCTCATATTCCTTTAGCTTTGCCACAGAAGTTTTATCCTTTAACACTGGCATATAGATTTTGCTGCACAGTGCAAGAATCTCCTCCAAGCCATTCACACAATCCCCTGGCTCCACAATAATAACCTCAAAATGACTCTGCAGCAGAAGTATAAACCATTCCTTCCACTCCTCTGGCTGAACAGACTTAATATCCGCGGGACACATAGCCGGTGGGAGATAACTAATCGTATTAAATTTTTCCGTCACTTCCTCTATTTTTCCTAACATTCCCTGCTTCTCCTCCCGGTAAAAATAGAGCAAATCCGATATATCCATGCGATATTCCCGCCCCAAAAGACTCCGAAATCCCGAAAAATCTTCTAAGTTTACATAGAGCACCCGGCTTGTCCTTGCATACACCGCGCCAAGCGCAAGCGAAAAAGCCGTTTTTCCACACCGCTTAATAGGAGAATAGACTCCTATTAGATGTGTGGTTGCCATCTTTGCTGCCGCATACGCAACAGCAAGATTTCCCGTCTCATAATGGGCCATAACCTCCTGAACCAAGCTTCCTGAGGCTTGATAGCGATTCACCGAGGGAAATCCCTTTAACCCCACCGCTCCATCTTCCGTCAACAACACAATTTTTCCTATATTCAGGCCCGCGATCTCCTCATCCATCGCTTCCGCCGATATTAATAAAAGCTCGATTGCATTTCTTGCCGCATATTCCTTAAGAAGCTCTGGTGAAGTAAATGCCTGAAGATTTAGTGGAATCTTCTGTCTGCTATTCATATACTGTATCAGATTTTTCACATAAAGCCTGTCTGTATCGCATATGGCAAATATTTTATTCATTCTATTCTTCTCCTTCCTTTTATAACAACCACAACACAGACCACACCGCAAGCATAATTGCTATAGAAAAATGTATTGTGCCAGAATATCCGTCCTTCTCCGGCCGATAATAGGGAGTCAATGTTCCTGTGTGAACCACAGCTTGAATATAATTTAGAAAAAAAGCGATGCGAGCTCTGCCGTTCTTATGCCAAAGAAGCGAGAGAAAAGAAAGAACAGCCCCAAAAAATAGAGAAACTAGAACACAAAGCATACCTCTTTTTACACCCAAAAAACCTCCTACTACAGACAAAAGCTTGACATCCCCGCCTCCAATCACACCCAGCCGCTGTAAAAGAATCAAGCTTAAGATCGGGGACAATGCTCCAGCAAGAACACTCACAATACCCAGCCATCCCAACCAGACACGCATCAAAAAAGCAAGCATATAGCTCAATAAGATCAGATTATTTGGAATCTTATAATTTCTTACGTCATAAATAACTGCTACAATAACAATACATGATAAAAAGATCTTTAAAATCTGTTCCTCCTCCTTTATTAAATTTAATTTTGCAAAGCTTAATGGAAAATCGCACCGAAACCGGCATGAAAAAATGATATAAAATGAATGTGTTCTTATTGTAGCAGATCTATAAAGATTTGTAAAGCATTTTTTCCAAATATTGTAAAATTTGATTTTTCTTTGTCACCCTGTTTCTGCTAAAAAACATATAGCAATTATAAACTTCGCATAGTCAATAAATGACAATAATAGAATCATGCTTGAAAATGGTTCGCAGAACCAAGTCATTCGATTCTCCGAGCGAACCACACTCAAACATGATATAACGATGTTTGCCCTATCGCATTATTTTATATAAAGTATACTTTATGTATTTGATCTTTATAGAAAAAATTTTCCATATGCTTCTATTCCATACAACAATACCACTCCCGGTCCCCCAAGGAAGAGCAGTACCAGAACCGATAATGGATTTACCCCTACATATAATCCAGCCCCGATAAGTGACAGGCAGTAATTCACTCCTACTATCCCTGTAATTCCTACCCCTAGACGAAGCAATATTTTTTTTAATATATCAGGATAATAAAATATAGTCGCTATCACAAATATTGCCGCACTTAGTATTATAATTCCAATTAAAACCTGATTTTCCATGTTGTCCTCCTTTTTTCTTGTCTTCTTTTTATTACCATTGTATGTATAATTTACCAATTTTAGGACTATACTGCTAACAGGAGGTGATCGTATGAAACAAAAAACTGTCGCTCTGGCTTATGATGAATGTCATCTGCTGAATGAGCTGGAAAAAACCAAATGGGCATTGGATTCTGCACGTTCCAATTTTGAAAATGTGGTTGAGCCGGATCTGATAGACTGTTACATTTATGAATTACAAGCAGTGCAAATGCGTTATAAATTTCTTTTAGAGAAAGCAAAACAATCGAACATATCTGCCAAAGGATACCAGTCCATATTATAAGACATATCTTTTGCAAAAATCCATTAATTGACAAATGGACGGTACACTGCGCCGTCCATTTATTATGCATAGACCTGTGCAGAGAAAATATGCCACTTTATTTGGCATATAAAAAATGATTGAGAACCTTTAAGCTACATGATATAATAAGTCAGGATACGACAAAAAGCCTCTTAACCAAAATATATAGGTTATTCTGGCTTTATAATTATTGGTAAAATACCAGAGATGAAACTAGGAGGAATAACTCATGGAATTTGATTTAAAAAAGGATGGCAAACGAATTATTGTAATATGCTTTGCCGCCATTCTTATGGCAGTTAATATAAAGACTTTTGTGCGGGCAGGGGGATTGTATCCGGGAGGTGCAACAGGGCTTACTATACTGATTCAGAGAGTATTTGAGATCTTTTTTCAAATCACGCTCCCATATACAGCGATTAACCTGCTCCTCAATGCAATTCCTATCTATATTGGATTTCGTTTTATTGGGAAAAAATTTACCCTTTATTCTTGTCTGATGATTATACTAACCAGTGTGCTGACAGATATTATCCCCGCTTATGCGATTACATATGATACTTTACTCATCAGTGTATTTGGTGGTATTATCAATGGTCTTGTCATCAGTCTGTGCCTGCTTATGAATGCGACAACTGGCGGCACAGATTTTATCTCCATCTATCTTTCCTCCAAAAGAGGCGTAGATTCATGGAACCTTGTTCTAGGACTTAACGTCATTATTTTATCTATGGCTGGGCTTTTATT
>CAMUFS010000017.1 GCA_947088195.1 uncultured Clostridia bacterium | reverse complement strand
GGACCCTTCTAGAATATGATTCACCACCCCACAATCACAAATAGCCTATAAAGATGTTTTATATAAAGTATACCCTGAAAAAGAAAGGATTGCAAGGAAACAAGATCCTGGAGTTATGCTTGGAGGATTATCTATGGTACTCTACATAGTTTATAATGGCATATCCATTGCTTTCTTTGTTTTCAGATGCACAAAATACACCATTTTTTACTCCGACCCAGCGACCGGGAACTGCGTTCATCTCCCCTGCCATCTGATAGCTGTTTCCATCTGTACTGTACTCGATTGTCACATGATCCAGAGGAAAATTCTTCTCATTATTGTTTAGATTTTGCTTTCCAATTTGTTTTACAGTGTATTTTACATAGATTTCTTTTGCTTGTGCCAAGGTTATCTCAGGAAGTGCTTGTTCTGCCTCTTCGGTTGTATCGGGAAGTATTTTGCCATATTTTTGTTCTCCGCTGATGTAATAAGGTATCAGCTTGTCACTCTGCTGCCTAAATGTAATAAGTCCATATTTTACACCCATGGAGATGACGCCCGCCTCATCTTTTTCAGCAAGCTGAGAAAGATCTAATTTGGTAATACAGGTGAAATCTGGAGCAGGCCATTTCTGTAAGAGCAGGTTTGGCATATCTCCGTAAACGGTATTTTTATGTACAGCATGTAAAAGTAGGCTGTTATCTTTTAGATTATGCCATCCTTTTTGGGGATTTGCGTTCCATTGCCACTGCCATCCCAAAGTATTGTCAGTAAAGTTGTCAGAAGTGGATGGCTCACATAGTTCGGTATAGGATTTGCCCACATTAGGTTTTTTGTATTCCATAACGGGCTCTCCATAATCATTGCCCTCTTTTGCAATGCCGATAATTGGCCAATCTTCCTGCCAGCTCATGGGCTGCAGATGTGTAATTCGCCCTGCTGCATAGACATCCTGAAAATGAATAAACCAATCCTCGCCTGTCACTGTATCTACCCAAGCGCCCTGATGAGGTCCATTTATCGGGCTGTCTCCCTGACGCATCACAATCTTGTACTCATATGGTCCAAAAACATTCCTAGAGCGAAGCACAGTCTGCCAGCCTATCTTCACCCCGCCAGCCGGAGCAAAGATGTAGTACCATCCATTTCGCTTGTACATCTTAGGTCCTTCTATTGTCTCCTGATCGTTTTCATTTCCATCAAATATTTTGACTTCCTCGCCGATCAACCCCATTCCATCTGGCTGCATTTCTACCATGTGAAGAACACTTTTATAGCCAATGCGACTTTTTGCCACTCCAGCGACTAAATATGCTTTTCCGTCGTCATCCCAGAATGGGCAGGGGTCGATCCAGCCAGCACCGGGCCTGATATTAACAGGCTTTGACCATGCTCCAAAAGGATCGGTTGTCGTGCTCATGTAGATGCCTTCGTCTGGCATTGGGAAACAGACATAATAGGTTCCTTCGTGATACCGGATCGCAGGTGCCCACACGCCACAGCCATGAGTTGGCTGATTGTAGCGTGACTCTGGGATCTCATGAATAATATAATTTACCACTTTCCAATTTACCAGATCCTTGGAATGGAGAAGCGGAAGCCCCGGAGCATTGCTAAAACTGGAGGCAATCATAAAATAGTCCTCCCCCACGCGGATCGCATCTGGATCAGAATAATCAGCATAAAGAATGGGATTGCGATAATTGCCATTTCTCAGATCAGAACGCCATATGTTACTTGTCATATGTTATTACCTTCCTTTCTAAATAAGTTATTCCTATTGTAACCGATGCATATTGTCACCTTCAATACCATGAAGTTATTTTCATATGCCAAATATTGCGGTTTCGTTTTTAGGTGGTATAATAAATATAACAAGCAAGCTGGGAGAAATTATGTTATGTTTTATCAGAATAGAAACGAATCTCTGTCTGTCAGTGTGACAGATAATAATAGTTATTTTGCTCATATGCACTGCCATGTGGAGATTTTCTATGTGCTTGATGGTGCTGTGGAAGTGACAATATCTGATCAAAAACAACTTCTCAAAAAAGGAATGTTGTCCATTTCCTTTCCTAATGTGGTGCATCAGACCTATACACCAAAACATTCTGCAGCCATATTGATTATCTTTCATCCTGAGCTTTTGCCAGATTTTTCCTATGAATTTAACAAGCATGTGCCAGAACGACCATTTATCAGCCACATAAAAGAAAACATGCAATTTTCTCAGCTTATGCACCAGCTTCTTAAAAATACAGAAAAAAATACAGATATCCGCATTTCAAAAGGATACCTGTATATTATTGTGTCTACCATTTTATCTGAGCTCACACTTGTGAAGCAGGAGAGTGTGTCCTCCGGCATATGTCAGGATATTATAAATTATCTAAATATGCATTTTTTGGAGGAGTTAAGCCTGCCGCAGCTCGCGGATGCTCTTGGATACAGTAAATATCATATTTCTCATATATTCAAGAGCAAATTTGGCTGTTCTTATAATGATTATCTGAAACGGCGTCGCTCAGAGCATGCCATGGGATTGCTCACACATTCTAATATGACGGTCACAGATATTTGTTTTGCCAGTGGATTTTGCAGTCTGCGATCCTTTTATCGGGCATTTCATGAAGTTTATGGCACTACGCCGCGCTCTGTAAAGGGACAGAATATTCTTTAATCAATATCCCAGTCAAGAACTGCGCCTGTTGCTGCATCTATCTCAAATTCATATTCCAGACCATTATAATAAAATTCACCTTCATAGATTAGGCGCCCATCGTCGGAATCTATTTCAATATCTCCAAAAATAACATCCTTTGCGGTGAGACCTGCCACGCTAAGTGCGGCTGCCTTGGCATCTTCAAGCGATTTTGCTTTTGCCTGATAGATAGCATATTTCTCTGTATCATATTCCCATTTTTTTATCGTTCCTGAACCATCGACATCATATTCATACCATTTTCCGTCTGTCGTGTAAAATTCTAATTCATAGGTAAGCCTTCCATCCTCGTAATCTGTCTTTTCTTTTACAAAGGTGACAGCTTCTGTTGTCTGTCCTATATGAGTAATGGCGGTTGTCTTTGCCTGTTCAAGTGTAATATTGGTTTGATTATTTGGCACATTTCCAACATAAGCAGCCTTTTGTTCCCAATCTATTTTAAGAATCTGTCCATCTGTTGCATTGATCTCATATTCATATTCTTGAAGATCACTTGACAGAAATTTGACCTCATAGATCTGTCTGCCATCTTCATAATCAGACTTTGTTTTTACAAATGTGAGATCCTCTTCTTTTATTCCTGCATTTTCCAGAGCAATTTCTTTTGCCTTTTCTACTGTCATTTGATGTGCGGATACATGCATTGTCATCATAATAAGAAGTGCTCCTGCTGCTATGCCAATTCCTGATAAGGTATATTTTTTCTTCATATTGTCTCCTCCTGTTTTTTTATTTCTTTATTGTTATCATAAAATAAATTTATTAAAATAATATTAAAACGGAGAATTTAAATGATAAATTTTATTTTTAGCGTCCTTTCATTGCGCGTTTGAGTATTTCTGCCGACTTGAAAAGCAGGTATGTGTATGATATAATAAATAGTATTTGCAATAAATGGAAGGAGCGGTGAACTATGAAACAGTTTAGGGGCGCGAAAAAGAGAGGCATTTTGATCGCCCTAGCAGCGGCTTTAACCCTTAGCATGGTGGGGTGTGGGAACAAAGGTCCCTTGGACCCCAAAAAGCCAGTAACTCTTACGGTGTGGCATTATTACAACGGTTCTCAGCAGGCCGCTTTTGATGCATTGGTGGAGGAGTTTAATGATACTGTTGGACGGAAACAGGGCATTTACGTGCAGAGCTATTCTCAGGGCTCTGTCTCTGATCTGGAGGCAGCAGTGCGAGATGCCATTAACGGCAAGGTGGGAGCCGATATTATGCCAGACATTTTTTCCTCCTACGCGGATACTGCTTATGAGGTGGAGCAGGCGGGAGCCTTAGCAAATTTGTCGGACTACCTTAGCCAAAAGGAATTGGAGCGATATGTGGACTCTTATATCGAGGAGGGACGCATTGCCGATGATGGAACCCTTCGCATTTTCCCCACAGCGAAGTCCACAGAGATCATGATGATCAATAAGACGGACTGGGATGTCTTTGCTGCGGCTACTGGGGCTTCACTGGAGGAACTGAATACTATTGAGGGAGTGGTGGCCACTGCGCAGACTTATTATGAGTGGACCGACAGCCTTACCCCTGATATACTGGGAGACGGTAAAGCTTTCTACGGCAGGGACGCCGTGGCCAACTACTTTATTATCGGAATGCAGCAGCTGGGAGTGGAGATATTCCATGTTGAAAATGGAGAGGTGACTCTCAGCGTCCCTCAGGAGGAGCTGTTCCGATTGTGGGAGAATTACTATATTCCTATGGTCAAGGGTTATTTTGGCGCTTATGGCTCTTTTCGATCGGATGATGTGAAAACGGGGGATATTTTGGCCTATACTGGTTCTACTGCCTCCGCTATGTATTTTCCAAGTCAGGTGGAATTGGATGATGGCAGCCACGCGATTGATTATATTGTAAGGATGCCTCCTATTTTTGAAGGAGGTCAGAATTATGCCGTACAGCAGGGAGCTGGCATGGTGGTTAGCAAGTCAGATGAACAGCACGAATATGCTGCTGTGGAGTTTTTAAAGTGGTTTACTCAGGCGGAAAATAACCTTCGTTTTGGTTGTGTGTCTGGTTATTTGCCAGTGCAGAAGGAGGCAAACAGTGTCCAGAAGCTAGATCAGGTGATTGTGGATTGGGGTCTGGAAGTATCCCCCAAGACCTTAGATTGTCTGACTACTATGTTGGATAATGTAGCAGATCTAACCCTCTACACAAATAAGAGCTTTAAAAATGGTACAGCAGCCCGGAAGGTGCTGGAGTACAACTTGGCTGATATGGCAGCAGAAAACCATGCCGCTGTGGAGGAGGCTGTGAAGCAGGGCATGAGTCTGGAGGAGGCGGTTGCCCCTTATGTGACACAAGAGGCTTTCACCGCTTGGTACACTGGCTTTGTTCAGGCACTAAATACTGCGATAAATAAGTAGGAATAATATAGGAGAGGTAAGAGTTTAATGAAGAAAAAAGCCACTATCTTTCGCATGTTCCTGATTCCCCTAATTATCATTATGTTGGTGCAGAGTGTGATTACCATCGGCACTTTAGTGGTAATGGGGACCGCACGAACGTTGAAGGAGTATTCCAGCGGCATGATGAACCGGCTGGTGGAAAACCGCCAGGTGGTACTGCAAAATGAGATGAATCAGCGCTGGGCTTCTATTTGGGAACAGGAGATGGTGATCACTGGTCTGTTAAAGCAGTTTCTTGCTCAGGAAGAAATCGAGTTAGAGGAGCTTATGTTGTCCAGTGAAAAGAGAAACCAGCTTCTGGAAAAGCTATTTCCTGAATGTATGAATATCTTGCAGAGCAATTCTACCACGGGACTTTTTCTGGTCTTAACCGGCGGGGCGGATATAGGAGCGGCAGGGGAATATGACGGATTTTTTATCCGGGATTCTGATCCAGACAAGAGTCCTATGAACTATTCCGATTTTCTGTTGGAGCGAGGAAACAAGCAGCTATCCAGGGGGTGGAATATTCCTCTGGATACTGGCTGGACTACCCGTTTCTATATGGATGGCCAGGGACAAAACGATGCTGATAACTTTTTCTATGAACCATGGCGTGCCGGACAGGAGTATCCAGAGGCGGATACTAAGGATCTGGGGTACTGGTCGCTTCCTTTTTCTCTGCAGAAGGGAAAGGTAGATCCCTATGAGATGATCACTTACTCTCTGCCCTTGCGGTATCAGGGGAAAACATATGCCATATTGGGGGTAGAAATTTCTAGCAGAAGGCTGTATGATTATTTCCCTGTAGTAGAGTTGAATGCCAATCAACAGTCAGGGTATATGTTGGCTATTCAGGAAGGGTGTTTTGTCCCTCTGGCGGGTAAAGGTATTCTCTATGATCTGGTGCGCTCCTCCGGCGGAAGCTTTGATCTGGAGGAGACGACTTATGATAGGCTTTCTCTAGTACGAGATGTTAAATTGAATGGACAGGGAGTTTATGCTGTGGCGTGTCCTCTGAAGCTGTATAGCAACAACGTTCCTTATGAAAATACCCATTGGGTGCTTTTGGGGTTGAACACGGAGGAGGACTTGTTCGGATTGAGCTGGCAGCTCTATCTTTGGATGATAGTTGCCGTTTTGGTCGGTCTGGCTTTTGGGGTATTTGGCATCTATATGGTAGTGCGCCATCTGACCAGCCCAGTCCAGCGGCTGATGCAGTGCATCCGCGAGGGTCAAACAGGACTTCAAAGCTTTAAGCCTGCCAATATTCTGGAAATTGATGCCCTTTATGGTGTGGTGACTGAGTTGACCGATCAGCAGAAGGAGGCGGAAAATATTCTTTTGGAGGAAAAAGAGCGCTATAAGGTGGCGCTGGAGTCCTCAGAGGATATCTTCTTTACTTATGATTTGCAAAGCCAGACGCTGGATATTGTCAATCACCCGACCATGAGCGGTCAATGGAAGTGTCCCAGAACGGGGGATGGTTTTGCCAATTCTGATTTTATCTATGAGGACGATCGCGCAGAGGCTGTCAAGGCATTGCAGATGGTCTCTGACAGTACTTATGTGGAATTTCGGTTGCGTTGGCCAAAAGAGGTGGAATTTACCTGGGTGGCCCTGAGCGGCAAAGTAGTTCGGGATACGGACGGGCAGCGGTGGAAGATTGTGGGAAGTATTCGGAGCATTCAGGAGCAAAAGGAGAAGGAAGCCGAGCAGCGCAGGAAAAATACCATGGATGGCACGACGGGTCTCTATGGCTTTGGTGCAGGCATTAAGCGACTGGAGGAATGTAGAAGAGAACAGCCAAAGGGTGTAATGGTCAATTTATTTCTGGATCGTCTGTGGCAGACCAACGAAAGAAATGGTATTGTTTTCGGTGATATGATTTTGGAAGAGGTTGGAGTGTTGATACGCAAACGCTGTCAAAAATTCAACCAAGAGGCTGAGGATTGTACGGTGGCCTTGCGCTTGAACGAGGAGGAGTTTGTTCTTTGGCTTGAGAATGTGTCCAAGGAACAGGCGGCAAGGGTAATTGAAGAATTGTTGGAGCGGGCGGGGGTTCTTTTCCCAGATGAGGTCTTTCGTGTCCAGATGTGTGCGGGTCTAGCCATGGGAACTAATGCCCAAAATAGCCGTGATCTAATTCGTATGGCTAAGCTGGCTCGAAGCCTTGTCCATCCTGAGGATGAACGCCAATATCTTTTTTATGAGGAGACAATGAAGCATATTTCTCTGCCTCCTATGCGGGAGCATGAGCTTAACAGCTTAGGTTATAGTGAGGATGTCAGCTTAGTATCCGTAGCTTTGAATCTTTTCGGTAAGGGTCCTGATTTCCACGCGCAGATGATGTTGCTAATTCGAAAGATCGATCGGTTTTATCAAGCCGGTGGTGTGCTGGTTTCTCTGTTACGGTCTGAGTTTAATTCCAATTATCTGGAATATCAGTGGAGCCGGAATGGTTGTGTCGTTGACGAAAATGTGAGGAAATATCAGGATGAGGAAAAAAAGGCCTTTTTTGATTGGTTGGATGAAAAGGAAGTGTGTTATTTTTCCCCGGAGGACAGCCGGCAGAGTGTTATTCAATGTTTTTTGAGTGTTATGCCGGGCCATCAAGGTATCACGCTGCCCATGTATGACAGCGGCAATTATATTGGAAATATCTGTATTCTGGATGTTCCACAGCAGTTGTTGGAGAACCCGGAGGAAAAGCAAAGCTTGATCGAGCTTAGTCAGGTGATTCAGGGTCAACTAAGTCAACAACGCCACGACATTGCCAGCAAGGCGAAGTCGGAATTTCTTTCTCGTATGAGTCATGAGATCCGCACACCTATGAATGGCATTATCGGCATGACAGCCATCGCTCTCCAAAAGGATCAGGCGCCAGAGCGGGTGATGGATTGTCTTCAAAAGATCCGTTCCTCCTCCAATTATTTGTTGGGGCTTATCAATGACATTTTGGATATGTCCAAGATTGAGAGTGGAAAGATGAAGCTGACGCCCATTAATTTTAATATGAATGAGATGTTAGATACCATTCAGGATCTTATTTCACCTCAGGCGGCAGCGAAGGATGTGCAGTTTGTCCAGCACGTGGATCTGACCCATAGCTGGTTCTATGCGGACCGGGTGCGTATTAGTCAGGTACTTATCAATCTTCTGGGTAATGCGGTAAAATTTACCCCCGCCAAGGGGCAAGTGATCCTTACGGTGCAGGAGACTGCCACCGAAGGAGAGAGCGCTATGGTTTATTTTGCGGTGAGTGACACCGGAGTGGGCATTGCCAAGGAAGATCAGGATCGGGTGTTCCGCTCCTTTGAGCAGGTTGACGAAGCGAGCTCATTTAAGCAGCAAGGAACGGGGTTGGGGCTGTCTATCAGCAGCCGGTTAATCCAGATGATGGGCAGCAGTATCCAACTCAACAGCGAACTCGGTGAGGGCAGTACCTTTAGCTTTGCTATTCCTTTGGCTCTGGGCCATCAGGAGGGAGAAAACAAACAAGAAGAGATTATCTCCTTTGATGGTCTCCGCATCCTTGTGGTGGAGGACAATGAGCTTAATGCAGAGATAGCTCGGAGTTTGTTGGAGGAGCGTAATTTTAAGGTTGATTGGGTTTGCAACGGAGCAGAGGCGGTAGAGCGTATTCGTTCCACTCCGCCAGGCACTTATGATGTGATTTTGATGGATATTATGATGCCAGTGATGGATGGTCTGGAGGCCGCCCAAACCATACGAGGCATGGAGCGGGAGGACTGCCGATCCATTCCTATTATTGCCATGTCAGCAAACGCTTTTGATGATGATCTGAAAAAGTCGGTGGAATGTGGTATGAACGGACATTTGTCCAAGCCGGTGGATGTAGACAAACTGTATCAAACCTTAAATCAGGTAATTCAGGGAAGAAAGTAGAACATGCCAATTTGACACTGAATCTGAAGCGTAGATAGATACCTTTATCAGCGATAGAATATGGATTATTTATGTACCGCTTATCTTGTATGAGACTATCTTTACAAGATTGGCGGTATTTTTCCAATTTTAAAATGATTTACAGAAAGAAGGGTAGTAGATGCGAATATTGGTAGCTGAAGATGAACATGATATGAATAGGCTAATTGTGAAAACGCTTGAGAAGGAAGGATATGGGGTAGATACCTGCTTTGATGGGGAAGATGCTCTATATTGCCTTGAAAATACAGAGTATGACGCAGCCATTCTGGATATTATGATGCCAAAAAAGGATGGTGTTGCCGTTTTAAAAGCATTGAGGAAAAAAAATCATACGCTTCCTGTTATTCTTTTGACCGCCCGCGATAGTATTGCAGATCGAGTCAATGGATTGGATTCTGGAGCAGATGATTACTTGGTTAAGCCATTTGATTTTGATGAGCTTTTGGCAAGAATCCGAGCTATAACTAGAAAACATAGCCCACATGCTTCTAGCATAATGTCCGTCGGAGATCTGACATTAGATACTAGAAGTCACAAAGTGCAGAGAGAAGGCAAAGTCATTGAATTATCCTCAAAGGAGTATGCTATTCTGGAATATATGTGCATGAATCTGGGTATGGTTCTTTCTAGGGAAAAGATCGCGGAGCATATATGGGGATATGATTATACGGGAGGGTCTAACATTGTAGATGTCTATATTAGTTATTTGAGAAAGAAAATTGATGGTGGATATTCTAAGAAGCTTCTGCATACTATATGGGGTTCCGGCTGGATGATAAAGGAGAATTTATGAGATACTGGATATCTCTCAAGCTAAAATTAACATTATGGTTTACTTGTTTTATGGTTCTTATTGCCGCAGCATGTCTTGGTTTAATTTTAATTGTAAGTGGAAAAATGGCGAAAAAAGAAGCATTTCAGATTTTAAATTTAACAGTACGTTCTAATCTTACAGAGCTTACCCTAGATAATAAAAAATTAGTTATCACGCAGGATTTTACTTTTTATGCGAATAATGTACATTTTCTAATTTATAGTAAAAATCATGCTCTCCTTGCCGGACAGGTACCGCCTTCTTTTCCGGTGAGTGCAGAGTTGGAAAATGGGGTTAGTAAATTTGTTTCTGGCGGAGAGCAGGATTATTTTATATTGGATTTTTTTGTTCCTTGTGGGTGGGAAGATGGACTTTGGCTGCGAGGAATATTAGAAAGTCCAGATACCAATCAAACACTTGACAACATTGTCAAAGTGTTTTTTCTAATTCTTCCTTTTTTTATATTATCTGTTGCCGGTGGAGGATATCTAATTGCAAAGAGAGCATTAAAGCCAATTTCTTATATTACAGAAGCAGCGGGAAGTATTGAGGAAGGAAAAGATTTGACGCGCCGGATCGGGCCTGTTCGGGGAAATGATGAGGTTAGCCGGCTGGCTTATGCCTTTGACCATATGTTTGAGAGGCTGGAACAATCCTTTGAGGCAGAGAAGCAATTTACTTCCGATGCTTCGCATGAATTGAGAACACCTACTGCAGTTATTCTCGCTCAGTGCAATTATGCAGCTAAACACGTGCAGAGTTTATCTGAATACCGTGAGGCAATAGAAGTAATAGAGCGTCAGGCACAAAAGATGTCTCTGCTAATTGAGCGATTGTTGGACATTACACGTCTGGATCTTGGCACACAGACCATGCATATGGAGGTTGTCAATTTAAGTGAAATGTGTAGTATTTTGTGCGAAGAACAAAAAAATAATTTGGATATTATGTCATTTGACCAGAAGATAGAAGAGAATGTTTATATTTATGCAGATCCCTTTTTAATTTCCAGAGCGATTGTCAACCTTTTGGACAATGCGCGAAAATATGGAAAAGAGCATATTTTTTTTCGGCTTGCCCGTTCTGATTCCATGGCTGTACTAGAGATACAGGATGATGGCATAGGTATAGAAAAAGAACATTTAGATAAAATCTGGCAGCGCTTTTATCAAGTTAGCACCTCCAGAGAAACAGGCTCAGGCTTAGGGCTAGGATTATCTATGGTACGACAGATTATTCAGCTTCACAAAGGAATTATAACAGTACAGAGCACACCTAACCATGGGAGCTGCTTTACCGTGTCACTCCCACTTAGTGAAAAACATAACAGACATTAAATTTAAAATTACCCATTGTCTAAAACCAGTGGGATTATGGTAGTCCTAGTTCAATGAATATTTTTAGGAGGTTGATAGTATGCTGGAGCGTATTATAAAACGTATGTGTATTGTAATGGTTTCTGTGTTTGTTGTCATTTCTGTGAGTGCTTGTGGGCGTAAGCCTGCGTCTTCGGAGGCGGATTATATTGGAATTGATGCTGCCAAGGCTGCTGCGCTTAAGGCTGCTGATATTTCTTCTGAGGATGTTATATTTTCTTCAGCGGGGTTGGATAGTCGAAATGGAACCTTTTTTTATCAGGTAGTTTTCACAGAAAATGGGGTGGAGCATAAATATGATATAGATGCCTTGACAGGAATTGTTATTGCGGAGAGTCATGCTCCAAGGACAGATGACACTCCTGTCGATACGCCTGTAGACAGCAATCTTGTTCAAAAGGAAACTACAACAGCCTCACCCAAAGAAGCTTCGTCCTCACAAAGTACATCGCAACAGATCGATGGAACTGCTGCATGGTCCATTGCCATCACACATGCAGGTGTCTTGGAACAGGATATTGTGGTTAGCAAGGTTGAGGCTGACGTGGATGATGGGAGAGGGATTTTTGAAGTTGAATTTATCACACAGGAAGGAATTGAGTATGATTATGAGATCAGTGCTGTAGATGGTTCCATTATAAGCTTTGACTATGATGCGGAATCTGTGATTCCGCCATCTGGATTATCTGATTCAGGGATTATGACAGAGAAAGAGGCAAAACAGACAGTGATGGATCGTGTTCCCGGAGCGACAACGGATCAGATTTATATTGAGCTTGACGAGGACGATGGCCGATTAGAGTATGAGGGCTCTCTTATCTATGATACGATGAAATATGAATTTAAAATTGATGCTTATAGTGGCTCAGTAATAGAATGGGAGGCAGAGCTTATCCAGTGATATATAGTTGGGAGCAGGGGAGTTACCCCTGCATTTTCCCAAATAATTTTTTAAAGCTTCCAGATATCTTTATTATATTCTTGTATCGTTCTGTCTGATGAAAAATAACCTGCGTTTGCGATGTTGATGAGCATTTTCTTTTTCCATGCTCTTCTATCTTCGTATTCAGCCAATGCCTTATCTTTTACTCTAATATAATCTTCCAGATCCAGAAGTGTCATAAACCAGTCTTTTTTGAGAAGCTCTTTATACAGGCGTTCCAGATTTTTCTTGTGTCCAATGGACATGGTTTCCTTGCTAATAATAAAATCTACGGCCTCCTGAATAATGGGGCTATTTTTATAATAGTTTTCTGAGATATAATCGGATTTTTTGTAGTGGTTCATCACGCACGCAGCATTTTCGCCAAATGTGTAGATATTTTCTTCACCAACCAGCTCGTGGATTTCCACATTGGCACCATCCATGGTTCCGAGAGTCACTGCTCCATTTAGCATAAATTTCATATTTCCTGTGCCAGATGCTTCTTTGGAGGCAAGAGAGATCTGCTCAGATATATCACATGCAGGTATTAGCTTTTCAGCGTAGGTGACATTATAATTTTCTACCATAATTAGCTTCATATATGGTTTGACGGTTTCATCTTTATTAATAAGCTCTTGAAGCACCAGCAGAAGGTGAATAATATCTTGTGCTATAACATAGGCGGGAGCCGCTTTTGCGCCAAATAGAAATACCATAGGTCTTGTAGGCTGCTTTCCTGCTCGGATTTCCAGATATTTATGAATAATATAGAGCGCATTCATCTGTTGGCGCTTATATTCATGGAGCCGCTTGATCTGAATATCGAAGATTGCCTCTGTAGAAAGCTCGATACCTTCCCGTTCTTTGATATAAGCGGCAAGCTCTTTCTTTTTTTGCTGTTTAATTGCACCGATCGCATCAAGAACCGTGTCATCTTCCATATAAGCAAGAAGCTTGTTAAGTTCCATTGCGTCCTTTTTAAATCCATCCCCAATCAGGCTGCTAATATACGCTGTAAGTTCCCGATTACAGGATAATAGCCATCTGCGAAAGGTAATGCCATTTGTTTTATTATTGAATTTCTCAGGATAGATTTGATAAAATTCCTTTAGCTCTGTGTGCTTTAAAATTTCTGTATGAATGGCAGCAACGCCGTTGACGGAAAATCCATAGTGAATATCGATATTGGCCATATGCACACGTTTTTCTTTATCAATAATCTGAAGCTTTTCTTCCTTATATTGTTTCCGAACCCGGCGATCAAGCTCCTTTATCACTGGCACAAGCTGAGGTACCACTTGTTCTAAATATTCCAATGGCCATTTTTCTAGTGCCTCTGCTAATATGGTGTGATTGGTATAGGCACAGGTTTTTTCGACCACTGCAATCGCCTCGTCCATAGAAAAATTTTCTTGCGAGGTCAAGATTCGAATAAGCTCTGGGATCACCATGGTAGGGTGGGTATCATTGATCTGAATCACAACATATTCATTTAATTTATGCAGATCATAATTTTTCTCTTTTATTTCTTTGAGAATTAACTGTGCACCACTGCTGACCATAAAGTATTGCTGATAGATGCGAAGCAGATTTCCCGCTTTGTCTGAATCATCGGGATATAAAAATAACGTGAGGTTTTTCTCTATCGCTTCTTTATCAAATGAGATTCCTTCTGTTACAATCGATTCATCAACGGTCTCAATATCAAAAAGATGAAGTTTATTTTTTCCATTTTCATAACCAACAACATCAATATCATATAGACGAGATGTAACCTTTTTATCTCCAAAATAAACCGGAAATGTCAGAGCGGTTTTATTTAACCAAGAGGGCTCTGTCATCCACTCATCTTTTTCGGCATATTGGAGCTTATCTTGAAAGCTCTGACGAAATAGGCCAAAATGGTAATTTAATCCAATTCCATCTCCCGGAAGCCCAAGACTTGCAATGGAATCCAAAAAACAGGCTGCCAGTCTGCCAAGACCTCCATTTCCCAAGGATGGCTCTGGTTCAAGCTCCTCGATAACAGCGAGGTCTTTTCCATATTTCTTGAGTTCGTCATAAAGCTCTTCATAAATGCCAAGATTAATTAAATTATTGCTTAATAATTTTCCAATTAAAAACTCTGCAGAAATATAGTAAACTCTTTTTTTTCCCTCTATGCGTGGCTTATCTTTTAACAAAGTCTTTGTCATTATAAGAAGGCTGTTATATAATTCTCTGTCACTTGCAGCGGATATATCTTTTCCATATTGCGTTTTCACTGTCTCTTTCAGTTGCTCTGTTATATTCATAAAATTGACCTGCCTTTCTGCTATTTTCTAACGGATAATTTTTATTTTGAATTATATTACGTAAATTGTACCTTACCCATCAGCCATATGGCTCCCTTAAAACGTCGTCCAGCCTGAGGCTCCCCAATTAAATCATCTGCATTTATTCCAATGCTAAGCTCAAAATCATTACAATCTACCAGAAGCGTATAGACGGATTCTTGACTGTAGCTATTAGTATGAGAATTGACTTCTCGTATCTCTCCAATCACAGAATATTGATCGCACTCCACTCCATAAGGCATAAAAGAAGAATCTACAATACTAAATACATCTTCTTTTCGTATCCTTTTTGAGAGCTTTGAATACATGTCCAAATCTTCTATTGTCAAGCTCTCCATCGCTGCCTCATCGCCCTGTCTAGCCTCTGACATCAATTTTCGTCGATTTATATTTTCCATTCGCACTTTTTCCCGCTGGCGTTCATTCTTACTGACCGGAAGAAGCACGGTTCCTGATGTACATAATCCTGATAAATACACTTTGCCGTGATAGCAAGAATCCGGCTGTTTGATTGCTCTGTCAAGGTATTCCATACCATTTTCGAGATAATAAATCAATGTCGCTCCGACTCTCAAATCCTCGCAGACTCCCGCAAAGGACTCTCGTGACAGATGTCTGGTGACAGCGACATCTGTCTCCACTGGCGTTGTTCTACCTTCCAGATAGGGGATATAATATTCTATCTGAAAGACATCGTTTTCATCATAATATCCATGTATTAAAATTCCCATGTTATCTGCAAAATTCTTTTTCAGCTCTGCTACATTTCCCTCCAATGTCTCCAGTGTTATCAATCGTTTTTCATCTGGTTCATGAATGACATAGGATAACAATTCTTTTAAATTTTTTTTGCTAATTATTTCTTTAAAACCTATTGATCGTAAATATGCATGCATCTCTAATCCTTCTCACTATCTGCCCAAAGGCCTTTCTATGTACTCAAATCCTCTATCTTCTCCCATTACAATGCATATCATAATGCATAAATTCAATTTTGACAATCACTTTCCTGCAAAAATACCCTATTTCGAATAAAAACCTGACATATCCTTGCATAGTATTCGTAAACTTTTCTCCGCTATACAGAAAAATACTAATTGCAATATATACCCAAAAAAGTGCAAACGATGTCATAAAATTTTTTACGAAAGATTTTTATGTATAATAGTTCTTGGTTACAGTCCCGCTAAGAGTTTGTGCAGGAGCGTCACAAATTCTGTGTGCTTTTGGTATAAAACGCTTGAGAATGGAGGAAAAACATGAAAATATTTAAAAACGTGCGGCGCCACCTTCCTATAGTGGCGGTGATGACAGTTCTGTTTTGCATGTCATCTATTGTGGCTTTGGCGACAGGAAAGAATATTGAATCAGATGATGGTACTATTATTGAAACGCCGACAGAAAGTGAAAAAAAGCCAGTTCAATTTCAAGAAAATGGTGATTTAATACTCACAATGGAGGATGCGCAGGAAAACGAAGAGGTTCGGCTGTTTACATTTTCGATTTATAATGAAGCAGATAAAAAAGTTGGCACAATAGAGCTTCGATATGGTTATCGTACATCCTATTATGGAAAAAGATTATGGATTACAACAGGAACCTCGCCTGTGGAGATTGATCAGAAGTATTATAGTGCAGGGAGGACGGCTTTAAATATTACTCAAAAGACATGGACTAATTTTTTTGCCAATGCGAATGAGAATTATTCTTATACTGTAGAATCTAAGGTTCTACCTAATATTCCAAGCCCACAAAACGTGGAATGGGACGCAAGTACAGTTCCGGGAAGAATCAATTTTGATGCTGTGGAGGAGGCAGAAGGAAGATACCTTTTGACTTTGTACAACGGCGAAAAAACGGTTGTTAGTACAAGTGTGAATTATTCTGTAAAAAAACCCGTTGAAACTATGAATTTTGCGCCTGATATTAATGAAAGTGGAGAGTACATAGTCGAAGTTCGAGCTATTGGCGGAAAAACAGAAGGTGACAGTGTTGGTACTGTATCAGTGCCATATTCTTATAATATGCCGGGAGAAAAAGTGGGAATAACAACAAATGTATGGTGGACAACAAAAGAAGGAGAGCTTATGCCAACGGTAGTAAATTGGAATCCCGTGGCAGGAGCAGGCGGCTATCAAGTAGAGTTGGGGATTTATCGGCAAGATGGATCTTATGTAAGGAGTGTTGTAAAAACATTATATAATAAAAATAATGAGCTAGTGACATCCACTGATATGGAAAAAATAATTACAGAAAATAATACAGAAGAGAATGAAGAACTAAATTATATTGTTTCTGTGCGTTCGCTGGCGGGTAATATTGAAGTTGTTGCCAATGCAAGTGATGAGGATTGCTTTAGTCTTGATGAGTATAAAACAAGTGATATTATAGCGGAAGTGAAAGAAACCTTGGATACCGCGACAGCAGATACAATCGTTGATGTTATCTCTGAGATAGGACTAAATAGTGTGGCAACAGCGATGCAGACAGATGAGGCAATTTTATCTAAGATAGCAGAGCTTGAGGCGGAGGTTGCCAAAGAAAATAATGTTACAGTAAAACCTCCTGTGGTAGAGCATCCCGGCATACGTCCAAGTAGCATTAAGGTAGTGGGCGCAGGCATCAATGCAGTGACCGGTGGAGCAGCATCTGCCAGCACAATAGGATTGAATTTTTCAAAGCCAGAGAAGGATGTGCCAGTCAATGAAGAATTGTATGAAAATGCTGTTCAGGTAAACATTTCCTTGGACAAGGATAATGTGGAGATGACAGGAGAGTTAATATGCCCGATAACCATTACAATGCTTCCTCCTACGGGAGTAAATCTGGATAAATTAGTGATTCTTCATTATCATGCAGATGGAACTTATGAGTCAATTTATCCTGCGAAAAATAGTGATGGAACGATTACATTTTCTGTTACCAGCTTCAGTGACTTTGTGTTCGCTAATATAATACAATTTAATGGCGGAAATAATAGTGACAATGACGCCGACAACGATAACAAGGATGACGAAAATACGGACGATAAAGATGATAACACCAATACAGATGACAAAGATGACAACGATAATGACAATACCGATGATAAGGATGATAACGACAACAGCGGCAATAACAATGGTAATGATAACAATAATAGCAGTAATAACAACTCTTACTATGAGGATGATGACAGTTCATCAAGTGAAGCTTCTTCAACTTCCACTACAGTTAGCATGGGGGTGAGAGTGTATGGTAATTCCAAAAGGTTTGTAAAAGCAGATGGAACTTATGCAAAAGCGGAGTGGGTGAAAAAAGGAAATACTTGGTATTATGCAGGTGCAGATAGTACATTGTTGACGGGATGGTATCAGAATCCTGATGGTGTGTGGTATTTTCTTAAGGATAACTGTGAGATGGCTACCGGATGGCAGATGGTAGATGGAAAATGGTATTATCTTGATACAGTAAATGGAGATATGAGGACAGGTTGGCTTCAGGATACAGATGGAAAATGGTATTTTATGGGTGCAGACGGAGATATGCAGACAGGCTGGCTTCAGACGGCGGATGGTAAATGGTATTATCTTGGAGCAGATGGTGTATGCTATATGAATATGGTGACACCAGATGGATATGTAGTGGATGAAAAAGGAGCATGGGCGATATAGATATTATATAGTGGAAAATAAAAAGTAAACTTTATACAAAATATCCTTATAGACTATTTGTGATTGTGTGGGGGGGTGAATCATATTCTAGAAGGATCCGCCCAGAGAATTGGCTATGGTCCTCTGTCACCCCGCTCCCGCTTAGTTCAAA
>CAMUFS010000016.1 GCA_947088195.1 uncultured Clostridia bacterium | reverse complement strand
TTTATCTTGAAGCTGCCAAAACAGATATTCCTCCCATGCATTTTCGGAAAAAGTAATTCTACTCAAGCTCCATGGCCTCCAATTCTTCCATCGCTTTCACCACCACTTTGCCTTCTCTTACCTGTCTGTCAGATTCATTGAGCCACACCATATTTTCCTTTGTAAAAAAAGGATCAAAGGAGAATGTATCTTCGCCCCGATCCTCCATACTATCTTTCTTATACATATAATAAGAGTCTGCTGCCATTTCCATACCCTGCCTTTAAAACTCACTTTTACTAACATTTTATGAGAAAAGACAAGATTTAGACCTCTATATCAGCTCCCACTCTACCTCAACCGATTCTGAGAGCTCTACATTTGTTGGTGTCAATTCTGGCATATCTATTTTTCTTGCACACAAAAAAGCAGGAACTGCCAGATCATTCTTGACACCTCTCACACGCCCGCCACCACGGCTTGTATACATAATTGACACAACCTGGCCAAGTCTTGTGTCTGCCGCATGAGCAAGAATTTCTGCTTCATGTCTTGAATTAGACACTGCATTCTCCATCAGCTTATCTTTGTACATTCCAGGATCCGATACAAAGTATTCCAAGCCAATCTCTGGCGTCAGGCTGCTCTGTACAATTTCATTTAAGATTCTTCCCGCTGTCTTATGATCCATACCAAGCTCTATCATAAAGCTATGTCTATAGCGATAGCCATCAAAAACTCTCACCTGTTCATTTCTCTCATTTGCATGATACGAATATTCCGCTGTAATTCCCCATGAAATTGTTTTAAGCTCTGACTCTGCAATCTCCGCGCGCTTTATTATCTCTGTCATCTCAAGCTGTGCTTTCTCTGCATATTCCATCGCCTCGCAATATTCCTTCGCCAAATTCTCTACTTTAATACTGAGACGTATCCTGTCTGGCGCTACTGACAACTTTGCATATCCAATAATTTTAACCGTATGATGCATATAAACTGCTCCTCCTTAAAACATATCCTAAATTTCTATCGCTTCCTCACCTACACCCATTTTCACTGTTATGTAGATAATTTACTGCTAAAAATGCGAAAGACAGCCTTGAAAGCTATCAAGGCTGCCATTCGCCAATCATGTCTTTTATTATCTCTGTACACGACCAGATGCGTCTCCACCTGCCAAGGTTTCAACCTCTTTTCTGGAAACTAAGTTAAAGTCACCCGGAATAGTATGCTTTAATGCAGATGCTGCCACACCAAATTCCAGCGCCGCCTTGAAATCCTTTCCATCAAGGAAGCCACAGATCGTTCCACCTGCAAAAGAATCACCGCCGCCTACACGATCAACGATCGGATGGATGCTGTAGGTCTTAGAATGATAAAATTCCTTTGTATCTCTGGAATAAATACATGCAGACCAACCATTATCTGACGCGGAATGGCTCACGCGCAGGGAGGAAATGCAGTATTCAAAGTTATAGTCTGCAACCATCTGCTCAAAGATGGACTTGTAACCAGCAAGCTCCAGATCACCGCTGGTAACATCTGTGTTGCCCGGCTTATAGCCAAGCACAAGCTCTGCGTCCTCTTCATTTCCAATGCAGACATCCACATACTGCATCAGATTCTTCATAACTCTCTGTGCCTTCTCGGAGGACCATAATTTCTTGCGGAAATTCAAGTCAACAGATACCTTCACATTATGTCTCTTTGCTGCCTTTAATGCTTCCTCTGTCAATACTGCTGCTGTATCAGATACCGCAGGAGTGATTCCTGTGAAGTGGAACCAATCAGCTCCCTCAAAGATCGCATCAAAATCGAAATCCTCTGGCTTTGCAGTAGAAATTGAAGAATGTGCTCTATCATAGACAACCTTGGAGGGTCTCATGGAAGAGCCAGACTCCAAGAAATAAATTCCAAGTCTCTCGCCGCACCTTGCAATATTCTTTGTGCCAACATTATATTTTCTCAAAGCAGCCACTGCACATTCACCAATCTCATTATCAGGAACTGCTGTGACAAACTCTGCGTCATGTCCATAGTTAGCAAGAGAAACTGCAACATTTGCCTCGCCTCCGCCATAGCATACATCAAATTCATCTGCCTGAATGAATTTCTCGCTGTTCGGAGTGGATAATCTTAACATGATCTCACCCATAGTAATCACTTTTTTCGCCATTTTATAAATTCCTCCGTTTTTATATTATTATCAGGTTCTTTCTCACAAAACTGTCGCTTTACTAGCGCTGTACCAGATGGATTGCAAAACCGCCAAACTCACCCTTAAAGTAAACTGCCTTCATATTGCCCTTTGCATCGTACTTTGCTGTATCCATATCAAAAGCAAAGCCTCTCTTCTCCAGATGATAGATAGCTCTGTTGATATAATTTGTCTGAACAGCAATATGTCCATTTGCGCCCAGATATGGCTTCTTCATAATCTCAAAGCCTGTCCCAGCAAAGATAGAGCTGTTGCCCACCTTCTTCTCAAAGCCAAACATCTTATTCAAAGAGGTAGCCACATCATCTGCCTCATTCTCATCCTGTGCGTTAATTCCAATATGCTTAAGCTCAAAGCCAAGCATTGTCTCAACAGCCTCTCTTGTCAGCTTCTCAATTCCTGCAAAATCACCTGCTGCAACCATAGCCTTATTCACCATCCAGCTTCCGCCACATGCGATAATCTTATTAAAATCAAGATAATCACATACATTTGATGCATTGATGCCGCCAGTAGGCATAAACTTCATATTTACATAAGGAGCTGCCATGGATTTGATCATATTCAGGCCGCCTGCCGCCTCTGCTGGGAAGAACTTAACAACCTCAAGCCCAAGCTCAATAGCCTGCTCCACATCACTTGGATTCGCTGTTCCGGGTGTCACCGGAATCCCCTTGTCCACACAATATTTCACTACCTTAGGATTTAAGCCCGGACTTACAATAAACTTAGCACCAGCGTTCACTGCGCGATCCACCTGCTCTGTAGTGAGAACTGTTCCAGCTCCAACTAACAGCTCAGGAAACTTTGATGACATAATGCGGATGGACTCCTCTGCCGCCGCTGTGCGGAATGTCACCTCCGCGCAAGGAAGCCCGCCATCAATCAAAGCCTTTGCCAAAGGCTCTGCATCCTTGACATCGTCCAGCGCAATAACAGGCACAATACCTATTTTGCTGATCTCTTCCAATACTTTGTTCATTTTTAACCTCCATTCTGCCGTGCTCCGGCAACGCAAGACTGTATTCTAGCTTTTATTATAAATTTTGCCATATTTTTTGTCAATTAGATTTTTTGAACCCTCGGATTCTTCCAATCCTAGTATTTTTACTTTTTATGCTGTTATAAAGTAACACCTTGTTTAAAGATCGCCATATCATGGAAGCCTGCTTCCTCTGCTTTTACTTTCTTGCCAGACGCTACATCCAGCACATACTGAAACAGCTCCTGTGACAATTCTTCCATGGATGTCTCTTCCACCAGCTTTCCAGCATTAAAATCAATCCATCCACTCTTCTTCTGATAGAGATTAGAATTGCTGGAAATCTTCACAGTTGGCACCGGAGATGCAAACGGTGTGCCGCGCCCTGTTGTAAACAGCACAATATGCGCGCCAGAAGCAGCTAAAGCCGTAGCCGCCACCAGATCATTTCCGGGAGCACTCAAAAGGTTAAGACCTTTTTCACATACCTGAGCCCCGTAAGCCAACACACCCTTAACCAGCGCACTTCCTGACTTCTGCGTGCAGCCCAAAGACTTATCCTCCAATGTGGAGATACCGCCCTTCTTATTACCCGGTGACGGATTCTCATAGATTGTCTGATTATGGCTGGTAAAATAATTCTTAAAATCATTGATCAAATCTACTGTTTTGTGGAACAATTCTTCATTTGCACAGCGATCCATAAGAAGTGTCTCTGCACCAAACATCTCAGGAACCTCCGTGAGAATTGTCGTTCCACCCTTAGAGATCAAAATATCAGAGAATGCTCCTACCGTTGGATTTGCCGTAATGCCCGATAACCCGTCAGAGCCACCACACTTCATACCGATAATTAACTCAGATGCATCCACTTTTTCGCGCTTACATGCTCCTGCATAAGCGGCAAGCTCCTCAAGAAGCTTCCTGCCCGCTTCCATCTCGTCCTCCACCTCTTGACAGACTAAGAAGCGCACTCTGTCTTTATCATAATCACCCATAAACTTCTTGATCTCTTCTATATTACTATTCTCACAGCCAAGGCCAAGAAGAAGAACACCACCCGCATTTGGATGATTCACCAGATTTGCAAGAATCCTTCTAGTATTATCCTGATCCTCCCCCATCTGAGAACAGCCATATGGATGAGTAAATGCAATCACATCCTCCACCGAGCCTGTGGCAAGTGATTTTGCCTCACGCTCAAGTGCCTTGGCAATATCATTTACACAGCCCACTGTCGGGATAATCCACACCTCATTGCGAACGCCAACTTTTCCATTCTTGCGTTTATATCCATCAAAGGTGACATGCTCTGTCTCTTTTAAATCCGTCCCTGTCGGATGATACGAATACTCTAACAGCTCTCCTAACGCAGTCTTTACATTATGTGTGTGAATCCACGCACCCACACCAATATCTTCCTTTGCATTGCCAATGCGAAACCCATACTTAATAACAGCTTCTCCAGCCTTAATTGGCTTTATAGCAAATTTATGGCCCTGCATAATATCCTCTGCCGCCGTCACCTCACAACCTGCCACATGCAATATGGTACCCTTTGCGATTGGCTTTAATGCAACTGCCACATTATCATTCTGATGTATCTTAATAATATCCTGCATCTATCTCTCCTCTCGCAATTAGCCAACTAACCTGTCAACCACTGCTCTCATGCCATTTGCGCGAATATCTGCCACATAACCTGCCACAGTATCCACAAGTCCTTCTATCTTGCTCAGATCCTCTCCGCCAAAAAACTTTGTATTGCTAAGGAATGCCTTGGCATACTCCTTTGGCTCCTTAGAAGAGTTTTCCTTAAAGAAATCAAGAACAAATCTGTCATCGCGAATCACATACTCTTCGCCGTTTCTCTCTCCAATCAAGCAATAGCCTCCATTTGCCTCCCCATCCTTCTGCGTTGCATAAAAGCACATCTCTGCCGCAAGAGAAAAGGTCAAATATTTTGGCAGCTTCCCAAACTTTTCAACATAACCCAAGAAGGATGGCATACAGCGAGCTTCCCACTTAGAAATAGAATTTAATGTAATATCAAGCAATCTATGTTTAATATATGGATTGCAGAAACGCTCTGTAACAGCTGCCGCAAACTCTTTACACTCCTCCGCTGGCAGTGACAAGGTAGGAATAACCTCATCTGCCAACGTCTCCTCCATAAACCTGCGAATCACCTTGTCATCCATAGACTGTTTCACCAGATCATTTCCTGCCAAGAAAGAGGTTGGAACAAAAGAAGTATGCGCCCCATTTAAAATACGAACCTTTCTCTCCTTATATGGATGATGATCCTTAGTAAATACCACTGGCAGACCTGCTTCATTAAATGGAAGCTCCTTCTTAAGTGCCTCCAGATCCTTATCACTCTCAATCACCCACAGACCAAAAATCTCCGCCGTATCAATCAGCTCATCTACATAGCCGAACTCCTTACAAAGCTCCTCTGCTTCCTCTCTCGGATACCCCGGAACAATGCGATCCACCAGCGTGCTGCAAAAAGAACATGCCTCCTCCAGCCATGCCTTAAACGCATCACCCAAATTCCATGTATCTGCAAATTTCATCACACACTTTTTCAGCTCAATTCCATTGTCAGCGATCAGCTCACATGGAATCATAACAATCCCCTTATCAGCCGCCCCATTGTAATGTTTAAATCTCTCATACAAAAGCTTTGTCAATTTTCCGGGATAGGTCTTTGGAGGACATGCATGAAAATCATCTGTCTCATCAAATACGATACCTGCCTCTGTTGTATTTGACACGACAAAACGGACGGAATCCATCTTAGCATAAGACATAAACTTATCATACTCTTCAATGGCTGCCACTGCATCGACAACAGAAGTGATAATGCGCGTTTCCTTCTTTGGTGCACCATTTTCAATGCCGCGAAGCTGCAGGGTGTACTGGCACTCCTGCTTGTGAAAACGGTCAAGATTTCCAAATTCAATAGGTTTAACAATTACAACACCGCCGTTAAAATCTGTCTTTTCATTGGTTACATCAAACATGTAATCCACGAAGGCACGAAGGAAATTTCCTTCCCCAAACTGAAGTACCTTTACTGGTCTGTCTGCTGCATTAGAGATCTTTTTACTTAATGTTTCCATCCTTTGTCACCTCATCCATTATTTGGGCTGCAATTCATTGAATAAAATTACAGCATATTCTGATTTTTCTTACATGGCTTTGTTTACACGTGCACATGTAAGTGCTTACATTCACTATTTTACATAAAAACCATACAGAAGTCAATTCCATTTTAATATATTTTACCAAAATATTATAATTATAATCCTTTTTAAATAGAATAGATCGAATTATTTTTAAGTAAAGTTTTTATTGCTAATCTTTCATTTTCATAGTATAATTCTTTTAGATGTGTAAGCGCTTACAACCGCCGCGCAGACCTTACCCCGAACAGTTGTGCAGGATAGTAAAGGAGTGACAGATGTGAACATTTATGATGTATCGGAAAAAGCAGGCGTTTCCATCGCTACCGTCTCCCGCGTGCTAAACGGCAACCCGAATGTCAGTGAGCAGACCAAAAATAAAGTCCTTGCCGTTATGGAAGAGCTTGGCTACACGCCGAATATTTTTGCCAGAGGTCTTGGGCTTAATACCATGAAAACCATCGGTATTATGTGCACGGACTCCTCTGACATCTATCTCGCCAACGCAGTCTATTATACGGAGCATGAACTCCGCAGTCATGATTATGACAGTATCCTGTGCTGTACTGGCTATGATATTGAAAATAAAAAGAAATCATTGGAGCTTCTGCTCTCCAAGCGTGTAGATGCCATTATTATGGTTGGCTCTAAGTTTTTGGAGCCTCGGATGGAGGATAATGCATATATTATTGCCGCCTCCACACAGCTCCCTATTATGCTGGTCAATGGTTTTTTGGAGGGTGAAAATATCTTTTGTACTTTATGTGATGATTTTCATGCCATATATGGCATTACGGATCAACTGATAAAGAATGGCAGACAAAGTCTTCTCTATCTATATACCAGTAATTCCTACAGCGGTGCGCGCAAGAGAGAAGGATATCTCGCTGCCCTTTCTCATAACAGTATGCCTGTGCGAGAGCAATACATGCAGATGTGCAAAAAAGATATAAAGGATGCGAGAGATACCATCACACGCCTTTATCGGGATGGTATGCAGATTGACAGCGTGATAACCTCAGATGATTCCCTTGCGGTGGGTGCACTAAAATTTGCCCTCCACAACCATTTATCTGTACCTGAGGATATCAGTATCGCTGGCTACAATAACTCTATTCTCGCCACCTGTGCAGAACCAGAGCTGACCTCGATCGACACAAAAGTGGAAGCGCTCTGCGTCAACACAGTCAACACTTTGATGCGTATTTTTGACGGATATGATGTCCCTTCCAGAACCATGATTTCTGCTGACATTGTATACCGCAAAACCACAAATATTTAAGGAGGATTTATACATGAAACAATTTATGGACAAGGATTTCTTATTATCCACGGACACAGCAAAAGCATTATTTCACGATTATGCTGAGAAGATGCCAGTGCTTGATTATCACTGTCATATCAATCCACAGGAGATTGCTGAGGACAGAAAGTTTAATAATATTACACAGGTTTGGCTTGGTGGCGATCACTATAAGTGGCGTGTTATGAGAAGCTGTGGCGTGGAGGAGCGCTATATCACAGGAGATGCACCTGACAGAGAAAAATTCCAAAAATGGGCAGAGTCCCTTTCCAAAGCGATTGGAAATCCTCTCTACCACTGGAGCCACTTAGAGCTTCAGAGATATTTTGGCTATATGGGTGCCCTGAATGGGGACACGGCTGAGGAAGTGTGGAATCTGTGCAATGCTAAGCTTCAGGAAGACAGCATGAGCGTGAGAAATATTATACGCCAGTCCAATGTCACATTGATCTGTACCACAGATGATCCGGCTGATACTTTAGAGTGGCACAAAAAGATTGCGGAGGATGACAGCTTTGATGTACAGGTGCTTCCTGCATGGCGTCCTGATAAAGCCATGAATATTGAAAAACCAGATTATATGGATTATCTTGCTAAGCTGGCATCGGCAGCGGGCATGACAGAGATTCGCACCTTTGCTGCTCTGAAAGATGCTCTTAAGAATCGTATGGATTTCTTTGCTTCCATGGGATGCTGTGTATCCGATCATGCATTGAATTATGTTATGTACAATCCTGCCTCTGAGGAAGAACTGGAAGCTATCTTTGCAAAACGCATGTCCGGCGGCAGTGTATCTTACGAAGAACAATTAAAATTTAAGACAGCATTTATGATCTTTGTCGGAAAAGAATACCATAAGCGCGGTTGGATTATGCAGCTTCATTATGGCTGCAAGCGCGACAATAATATTTTCCGCTTTAACCAGCTTGGGCCAGATACAGGCTTTGACTGTATTGACAACTATGCGCCCTCTGCTTCCATGGCTGATTTCTTAAATGCCTTGAATGCAACTGACGAGCTGCCAAAAACTGTGCTGTATTCCCTGAATCCAAATGACAATGCTTCCATTGGTACCATTATTGGTTGTTTCCAATCTCCCGATGCGATTGGCAAGATTCAGCAAGGCTCCGCATGGTGGTTTAACGATCACAAGCTTGGCATGACAGAGCAGATGACCACTCTGGCAAACTTAGGTGTGCTTGGCAACTTTATTGGTATGCTGACAGACTCCAGAAGCTTTCTATCTTATACCAGACATGAGTATTTTAGAAGGATACTCTGTGATATTATTGGAGGCTGGGTAGAAAACGGAGAATATCCAAATGATCAAAAAACATTAAAGGAAATTGTAGAAGGCATTTCTTATAATAATGCAGTTAGATATTTTGAATTTAAAAATCTTTAAGATATAACCTTGCGAGCAGAAGAAATTTCCTTCTTCTGCTCGATTTATATTCTATGTATTTTTACTCTTTGCAGGTGTTCTTTCCAATACAACCATTACAATTTCCACAACAATGATGATTTTTTAAATCCTTAACGCTTTTTCTTACTGCCAAAGCTACTGCAAAACAGAGAATACCTCCTATGAGTATTGTCGGCATCAAACGAAAATCCCTCCTATCTGATACACTAGCACAGCCATCAACCATGCAAAAACAAGCTGAAATGAAAGCATACCAAGTGTCCATTTCACAGAATGTGTCTCCTTCTTAATGGTAGCGATTGTAGCAACACACGGAATGTATAAAAGACAAAAAACCATCAGTGCATAGGCATTCAATCCAGTAAAGCCGACTCCGGCAAGAATAGAAGAAAGCTCTGTCATTCCTGACGCAGAGTTAATATTTCCAATGCCAAATAGCACCGAAAAACTGGATACTACCACTTCCTTGGCAGAGATACCAGAAATCAAAGCCACCCCTATCTGCCACATGCCAAGTCCTGCCGGCCTAAGCACTGGCTCCAATATCTTACCAATACCTGCACCAAAGCTCTCCGACACCTGTTCTGTCATTCCATGTATATTAAAATTCAATAAAAACCACAAAATAATGGAGGCAATAAAGATTGTTGTACCTGCCTTAGTCAGATAGTCCTTCACCTTTTCCCAAACATAAATTGCTATCGTTCTCGCATTAGGACTTTTATATTCAGGAAGCTCAATTAAAAGAGTACCTTCTGCACGCTCCTTATCCATACGGCTTATTACCAGCGCAACACCGATCGCCACAAGCACTCCGGCAAGGTACAGCGAATAGGCAGCAAGCATGGCATATTTACCAAAAAACATTTCTGCAAACAATACATAGATAGGCAGCCTTGCCGAGCAAGACATAAATGGTGTGATAAGAATCGTCCTTTTTCTGTCCTTCTCTCTCTCAAGGGCTCTGGTTGCCATAACCGCCGGCACCGTACACCCAAATCCAAGCACCATGGGAAGAAATGCCTTGCCGGACAGCCCAAGCATACTCATAATGCCATCCATAATATAAGCCACTCTCGCCATATAACCGCTGTCCTCCAAAAAGGCAAGCGCCAAAAATAAAATAAAGATATTAGGCAAAAAAGTAAGAATGCCGCCAACTCCTGCAATAATTCCATCCACCAGCAATGATTTCAGCCATTCCGCCACGCCAATGCTTGTCAGCATGGAGGACACTGCCCCCGAAAATATTTCCAATCCAATCTCAAAATATCCCTTTAAAAAATCTCCCACCGTAAAGGTCATAAAAAACACCAATGCCATAATTCCAAGAAAAATTGGAACTCCCCACACTGGATGTGTCAAAAATTGATCCACCTTATCTGTCGCCAGCGCCTTGCTGTCCTTATGAAAAAGTGTATCCTCTATAATCTCATCAATATAATTATACTTTTGATGAATAATCTGCTTTTCATAATTAATTTTCTCCGATACAGCCGCCTTTGGATAATATTGAATAATCTCCTCGTCCTGCTCCAGCAGCTTAATCGCATACCATCGGATGTGTGTCAACTCACCATAATTCTCCTGCAAAGATGCCTGTGTCCGAGCGATCGCCTCCTCAAGCTCTGTCCCATAGTGAACTACCCTTCCGCCTACTCCTTCCTCATAATGATGAAGCACCGCATGAAGAAGAACATCCAGCCCACTTCTCTTGCGCGCCGAAACCGGAACCACGGGAATCCCGCCAAGCATCTCAGGAAGACGATGCAGATCAATCTCCATTCCCCGCTCTTCCACAACATCCATCATATTGAGCGCTAAGATTACCGGTTTTCCCATCTCCAAAAGCTGCAGCGTCAGATACAGGTTCCTTTCCAGAGAAGAAGCATCCACCACATTAATAATCACATCAATATTTTCTTCCATAATGCATTTTCTTGAAACCTTCTCCTCAATGGAATAGGAAGTCAGGCTATAGATACCCGGCAGATCGATAAGCTTAAGTGTACTGCCCTGATATACCGTACTGCCCTCCACGCGCTCCACGGTAACTCCCGGCCAATTTGCCACCTTAAGGTTTGCACCTGTAAATGCATTAAACAACGTAGTTTTACCACAATTTGGATTTCCGATAAAACCCACGGTAAGTTCTTTTTCCTTTGTATGGTTAGGCATTCTCTCTCACCTCTTCCACTTCAATTCCCTGTGCAATCCGCTTTCCAATGGCAAGTCTTGTCCCTCTCACCTTAATAATAAACGCGCCGCCTCTTTTGCTGTTTTGAATTTGCAGCTTTGTCATCTCATTCAGTCCCAGCGCCTCCAGACGCCTTGTGATCGTATTCTGCTCCAAATGGATTCCCTTCACCACATACACAGAACCAATCGTTCCTTCATATAATGTCATACCAGAACCTCCTGCTGCTTTGAGCTTTAAGTATATATTTTGGCTGCCTATATTCTATCATTAATTCCTTTAAAAAGCAATGCAATACCAAAGAGTCAGCTATATGAAATAAATGAAAAAGTCTTTATCTTCCCCTACTCGTGCGCCGGTACCTGTCAGCTTGTCTGATATATTTCCTTTCGGTGTCCGTGCGCATAGAAAGAAAAGAGAATGCTTTCGCATCCTCTTTTTTCTATGCTCTCAACGAAAGCAATTTACTCTTCAATTCATTCTCAATCCGATTCAGCTCCGCCTCTGCTTCTCTCCGCTTCTGACGGCCTTCCTCCTGTATCTTTAACACCTCATCTAAAGTAGAAATCAACGATTCATTTGTCACCTTCAATGTCTCAATATCCACAATTCCCCTCTCAGATTCCTTTGCTGTCTCGATTGTTGCCATCTTAAGCGTAGCTGCATTTTTTCGCAACAATTCATTGGTCATATCTGTCACCTCGCGCTGTGCGCGGGCCGCCTGCCCAGAATGAGCTACACCAAGTGCAAGCACCATCTGGCTCTTCCACAGAGGGATGGTATTTACCAAAGTGGATTGTATCTTCTCTGCCATCAATGTATCATTGCCTTGCACCAAGCGAATCTGAGGTGCCATCTGTATGGAGATCATGCGAGTTAATTCAAGATCATGCAGCTTCTTCTCAAAACGATTGCACAGATTTGCCAGATCATTTGCTGCCTGTGCATCCTCTGGCAGTCCGCTCTTTGTTGATTTATCCACCAGTGCGGGCAGCTCCACCGTCTTTACATGATTTAATTTCTTCTTTCCCGCCAGAATATACATGGACAATTCCTTAAAATATGTTTTATTTAACTCATACATCTTATCCAGCATCGCCACATCCTTGAGAAGCTGAATCTGATGTCCTTCAAGCACCTGACAAATTCGTGTGACATTTGTCTCTGCCTTGGCGTATTTCGCTTTCATTGTATTAAGCTTATTTGCATTTTTCTTAAATAGCCCCATAAAACCTTTTTCATCCTCATCCTGATCGAAGTTGCGAAGCTCTGCTACTACCCCCGTCAACATCTCACCGATCTCGCCCAGATCCTTGGTTCTCACACTTCCAAGAGCTGTCTCTGAAAAATCAGCAATCTTCTTCTGCGCACCCGCTCCATACTGAAGCACTAAGTTGGAATTTCCCAGATCAATCTGCGATGCAAAATCATCCACCATCTTGCGCTCTTCGGTCGATAAGCTACTCTCATCAAGCGTTGGAACACTGACCTCCTCCTTTGTCTGAGGCGCCGTCTGCACTGTCTCCTCCTTAAAAGGCTCAAAGGTCAGTGTTGGTGTTGCTGTCTGTGCAAAATCCTTCATTTCATTATCCATTTCTATCCTCCTTTAATTCCTATTCAGGTTAAAATCCGAATCTGTAAGTCCCTCCTGTGCAAGCATTGTGCGCAACACGGAAATATCAGTAGAAATATCCATTGCCGTATCTGCAAACAGACTATCAAACAAATTTAAAAAAGCTTTGTTGATAGTATCAAGTGTTTTCTCTATCTCCTGTTTTCCACTACTGATATTCTCCCCCTCCAATGCCTGTCCGTCAAATTCCCTATATGCTTTCACAAGCTTAAGTGTGGTGGGAAGATAATACTCCATAAATTTATTCATCTCTGGTATCTTCTCAGGATGATTCTTTAACTGCTCAAATATCTTTCTGATAATCAATTCCAGATCATCTAGTTTCTTTGAGATCTCTTTGCCGGGTATCGCATTGTTTGCCTCCCGTATCTGGCTTAAATAACTTTCGCCTTCCTTAAGTGCTTTGGCAACCTCCCTCTGAAATGGGTCCTCCTCCTCGATCCGCTTCTGTTCCTCTTCTTCTATCTCCTGCTGATGCATCTGATTTTTCAAAGCCATATATTGCTGCCAGGTCTCATTGTTCAATATCAGACAAGTTCCCTCATTATCCAATCTTCCAAAGGGAAACATGCGCAGGGAGATCATTTTCTGCACATCTTTCCTCACAAATGCCCTATTCTTTCCCACATTTGCAGCAAACTCATCCAACATCGCATATGTTCTGCCATTTAATATTCTCACATACTGCCGAAATCTCTGCAGCCTTTTTGACTGAATAATTCCTGTTGTAAGCATGGCAGCACTTCCCAGAAAAAAAGGAGACAATATCATCGCGGCAATAATACAGCCGGGCTCCCACTCAACCATTCCCACCAGACACAGAATCATAATCGCCAGTCCAAAGGAAAATCCAAAAAACCCTCCCATCAATGTATAGATCACGCTCGATATTCTGCCTGCCGGTTTATTGTCGACCAACGGTGTCACTCTTTTTATTGGTTGTGGCTGCCTTGTCTGGGGCACCTGTCTCTGCACCTGTGCATGGGAAACATTCAATTTCTGATTCGTCCTTGGCTGTGACTGGCGCACCTGCTGCCTTGCCGACTCCATCATCTCTGCCGTACCTGTCCGTATCTTCTGGTATCTTCCATTTGCATCACGGATAATCTTATAATCTCTTTCCTTTCCGTGAAGATTCGCGGCATTCTGCTCTGGCTGATTGCTGATATTTCTTCTAATATCATCTATTGCGATTCTGGCAGTATTCCCAATTTCTTTGTTCAGTCCTTGAAAATCCATATTTTTCACTGCATCCTGAACCATATTTTGTATTTCCTGCCCTAGATTCTTCTCCTCGCTATTCCCCATTCTTATCCTCCAAACTTGACATGGCTATCTCATTTTCATTTTCACAATGATTAAGTTTATTATATAACATCCCTTTTAACTTGGCAAGAAATTCCCATCATATATTCCAATGACAAATGTCACAACAAAAAAAAGCAAAAACCCTTTATTTTTCAAGAAAAACGGCAGCATCCGCCATCCTTTCACACGCGCTGCTGCCTGAATATTCATATAAAATTAATAATTGCCTTTCCCTTTATAATGCTTGTAACAGCATAATATGATATTCTTCATCCATGATAATCCGTTTTAGCACAGCATTGACATGGTCATCCCCTATCATGCGAATATGTGCTTGATATTGCTGAATGGCAGCGTGCTCTGATTCAATGCCAGCCGCTATTATCTTCTCGCACTCCTGATGTAAAGTGAGATACCTTGGTGTCCACAATCGTCTGCTACCATTTCTGTATTTTGCTGTATAGTCAATCGTCCCACCAAGCAGAACTATCAATTCTCCCAGCTTCTGCAAATGCATCATCTCCGCCACGGCAATGCCAAGAATCGTTTTTGCTACCGAGCACTGTTCACAGACAAGTCGCGTTTCATTGTTGATATACTGTGTGATAGCAGATAGCTCGGAAACAGCCCCGCAATAATCAATGCTAAGCAGACTTGCATACGCCAGATTCTTTCCTTCCACACAGATAGGAGGATACGGCAAATCCACCATAATAGGCTTTAGACCGGCAAAATTGCAGTCACAAGATAAGACAGCATGTTCTTCCATAAAAATTGGCTCCCTTCTATACTACTATATAGATTTTTATATATCAGTATATGAGGAAGCCTGCAAATAGTGATACAAATAAATTCCCCTAATCCAAGGCCGCCTTAAATTCTGTCCAGATTCTCTCATGTGCCTCATTTGCCTCAGCGCTGATGTCCATAATAAATTCTCCTGACTTTGCCTCCTCCGGCAAGGATAAGCTCTGCTTCGCCTCCTCAGAAAGATATGGCACCGCTGCTTTATTGGTGCAGACATAACCAATATATTCAAAACATTGTGCTGCTATCTCTGGTCTTAAGATATAATCCAAAAATTTGTGCGCCGCATCCGCATTTGGTGCCTGAGAAGGTATAAAACCTGCCATAATGCCAAATCCTAGCCCTTCTTTTGGATATACCACTTTCAGATCACTTTTTGCCGCCAATGCCATTGTCACCTGAGAGGTGTAGAGAAAGCCTGCGGCAGCCTCCCCACTGATCAGGTAATCTTGTGTATTATTATCACTGATTAACCGCACATTGGGAGCTAACTCCAAAAGCTTTTTCCCTGCCTCCTCAATTACTGCTGGATCATTTTCATTAAAGGATTTTCCCATCATCTTCAACACAATTCCATCCACAACACGGTAATTCCCTATCAGGGCAACATTATTTTTAAGGACAGGGCTCCAAAGATCTTCATAGCTGGTTATCTCAATATCCACCGCTGCTGGATCATAGACAATCAGTGGGATTCCAGCGCCATAAGGCACGGTATATTCATCTGTTTTATCATAAAAATGTCCCTGAAATACTGGGTCCACATTAGCTAGGTTTGTGAGCTTGCTCTTATCCAGCTTCTGAACTAGCCCCTCTGCAATCGCAATCTCGATTATATAATCATCTGCAATGACAAGATCATAGTCGCCACCCTTCGCCGTCTCCAGCTTTGCAAGCATATC
The DNA here is from genome assembly GCA_947088195.1 of uncultured Clostridia bacterium. GTDB lineage: Bacteria > Bacillota > Clostridia > Lachnospirales > Lachnospiraceae > RGIG8607. The sequence continues at coordinate 2,441 of CAMUFS010000016.1, read as the reverse complement.
CTCATCGTAATCAAAGTTGGAAAAATTGATCGAAATGCCATATTCTTTCTCAAAGCCACTTAGAACCTCCTGTGGAAACATGCCATCCCATGTAAAAAGATTTAATGTCTCTGTATTCTTTTTTCCTCCACAGCCTGCAAGTGTCATAATCACTAATCCTGCTGTCAGCAATGCTGTTACTTTTTTCATAATTCTCCTCATCTTAACCCTCATTTCTTTCTATTTTCTACCCTTCTTCCCTCTTTCTGCCGCCTATTATGCCAGACAACAATACAATGACAAATGTCACCGCCAACATTATGGTGCATAATGCATTGATCTCTGGCGTCACGCCAGTTTTCATCTGTGTATATATTTTAATGGGAAGGGTGTTTGTCTTGGCACCTGTGACAAATATGCTGATCACCACATCATCCAGTGACATGGCAAAAGAAAGAAGCATACCAGACATAACCGCTGGCGCAATCAGTGGCAGCGTAATATCAAAAAATACCCTCCATGGAGAGGCCCCCAGATCTCTTGCTGCCTCCATCAAGGAGGCATCCATACCTGCAAGTCTCGCCTTCACCATCATATATACATATGGGATGCAAAATGCCGTATGTGCGATCACCAGCGTAGTCATACCAAATGGCAGACCAATTAGCGCAAAAAATGTCATAAATATCATTCCCAGAATAATCTCTGGTATCATAATTGGCAACATGGAAATGTATTCCACTGCTCCCTTTGTGCGAAGCTTAATCCGGCTCATTCCCACGGCGCCGAGCGTGCCGATAACCGCTGCGGCACAGCAGCTTAAAACACCCAGAACCAAACTATTTCTGATCGCCTCATGCATAGCCCGGTCTGTCCTTAGCATCTCATACCATTTTAGAGAAAAGCCACCCCACACGGAAGATATTTTTGATTCATTAAAGGAATAGATCACAATCAGCAGGATTGGAAGGTACATAATCACCAAAATAATTCCTATATATATTTTTGAAAATACCACTTTTCTCAATAGAATCCCTCCAATTCCCTCACCTTTGTGATCTTGCGGTACAACCATATTATCACTGATGTGAGAATCATCAACACGACGGACAGCGCCGCCGCAAATGGCCAATTCCGCGCCTTCATAAGCTGTTCCTGAATCAAGCTTCCCACAAGCACCACCTTATTGCCTCCCAATATATCTGCAATAAAGAACAAGCCCATGGATGGGATAAAGGTCAGCACTACGCCTGACAAAAGCCCCGGCATCGTAAGCTTTAAAGTGACGGTCAAAAAAGCCTTTGCCGGAGAAGCTCCCAGATCTCTCGCCGCCTCAACCAAGGACCAATCCATCTTTTCTGCGCTGGAATATACAGCAAAGATCATAAAAGGCACCAGCGCATACACCATGCCCACCACAACGGCAGGATACGTATAGAGAAGCTTTAATGGCTCCTCAGTGATATGAAGCCCCATCAACAGCTTATCCAATACACCATTGCTACGAAAAATAATAATCCAGCCATACATGCGAATCAGTGCGCTGGTCCAAAATGGTATCATCAAAAGCATACTCACCCGCCGCTTCCACGCTGCTGATAACTTCGCCATAAAATACCCAAAAGGATACCCGGTCAAGATAATCAAAATCACACAGATAACGGCAAGCTTCAAGGATTCATAAAAGGTTTTTAAATACACTGGCGTCAGAATATTCCGGTAATTATCAAGTGTTACCTCATGCACTACACCCCAGACCTCCGCTCTTGTAAGAAAGCTTAGAATCACCATATAACAAAGTGGAGCAAGCACAAAAAGCAATGTAAAAAGATACATGGGAAGACTCATAAAAAACCCATGTCTGTCATGTTTTCTTTTTTTATTCCCTCCTCTCATCTCTGTGTTGATTCTCCCTCCTTTGCCTCCTTCTCATCCACCAAAACAGCCTGCTCCGGCTCCCAAAAACAGAATATCTCATCGCCTTCCTCACAGTCTGCATCAATGCCATGGCGGCTTGCAATCAATTCCTTTCCATCTTTAAGAATTAACGTCATGCGAAGCATACCACCTGCAAAGCTTTTTTCCTTTACCACCGCCGAAAGCCCTATTTTTCTATGTTCCTTCGTCACCATAATATGTTCACTTCTCACTGCAATCACTGCCATCTCCCCAATGGCGGCATTCTTGCTGTCCAAAACCTTAATCGTCTCCTGCCCAATCTGAACAGAAAGAACACCATCTGTTCTTTCTACAGCCTTTCCTGTCAATATATTGGCATTTCCCACAAATTGTGCCACATAGCTGGTACGAGGATGATAATAAACTTCATCTGGTGTCCCCACCTGCTCTAACACCCCGTTATGCATCACTACAATCCGGCTTGACATATTGATTGCCTCCTCCTGATCGTGTGTAATGTAGATAAACGTAATGCCAAGCTTTCTTTGTAGGCGTTTTAGCTC
>CAMUFS010000015.1 GCA_947088195.1 uncultured Clostridia bacterium | reverse complement strand
CATCCGCTACGTTTTGAACTAAGCGGGAGCGGGGTGACAGAGGACCATAGCCAATCCTCTGGGTGGACCTTTCTCGAACATGATTCTCCTATTACAAATAAGCGATAACTATATTCTGTATAAAGTATAGATCAAAAGAATTCTAAATTATTATCAGCTAATACAACAAATATCCTTAACTACCTCCGCTGCAATCAATAGCCCCGCCGCCGAGGGAACAAATGCTGTTGAGCCGGGTACTTCTGCCCCTGTCTTAATTGGCTCCTCTTTTGAGTAAACCACCTTAAGCCGCAAAATCTCCCGTTTTTTCAGTTCACGGCGCATCACTCTTGCAAGAGGGCAAACAGAGGTCTGATAGATGTCCGCCACTTCAAAAGCTGCTGGATTTAATTTGTTTCCTGCACCCATACTGCTGATAATTGGCACCTTTGCCTCTTTGGCACGCACAATAAGCTCCAGCTTTGCTGTTACCGTATCCACGGCATCCACCACATAAGTATAGACAGAGAAGTCAAATTCCGCGCTAGTTTCTGGCAAGTAGAAGCACCTATGTGCTTCTACCTTACAATTAGGATTAATGTCCATGACACGCTCTTTCATCACATCTGTTTTATATCTGCCGATTGTGCTCTGCAAAGCTATAATCTGCCGATTTACATTCGATATGCTTACAGTATCCTTATCAATCAGATCCAGTGCACCGACGCCACTTCTCGCCAATGCCTCCACCACATAACCACCGACGCCGCCAATCCCAAAAACTGCCACTCTTGCTCCTGCAAGCCTCTCCATCGCACTCTCGCCCAACAGTAGCTTTGTTCTGGAATATAAAGTTTCTTTCTCTTCCATAGCAATCCCCATCTCAGACTTCTATCTTATTTTCTCCAGCTTATTCAATTCTAATATGCTAAAAATATAGACCAGAATTGCCTTTTCTATTCGTTCCATCGCAATGGCCTCATCCGGCTGGTGATAGTCTCCATGTCCCGGCAAAAATAATCCCTCTGGTGGTCGTTTGACTGGCAGACCCCCTGTACCAAAGGCAAAGGCTCTTGGCAGCTTTGACGCATAAGTTCCTCCACTCATCACAAAAGGCTTTTTATCAAGTCCCATAACCCTATTATATGCATCTGTCAGAATGGACACGGCTGGATGTTTTGGATCAAAATAATTAGATTTGGAAAGTTTTATTACCTCAAGCTGAAATCCCCATTTTCTCGCTGCTGCTTCTACCTTTTCCCGAAATGGAAACTCATTGCTGCTGACGGGCAATCTTGAAAAAAATTGTACTGCCAGATGTCCATCCTTTAAAAAGGCATTGGCAGCGGTCACCGTCGCCGGACCAGACATCTCATCCTCACAGGCGATATCCAAAGCTTTTCCAGTGTAATCACTATTAATGGCATGAAGTAGTGCAAACAGATTTCTGTCGCTCTCCTCCAGCATATTTTCCTGACACAACACTTCTGTCAACAATAAAAGCGCATTTTTTCCAGCGTTTGGATTTGCCGTGTGGCTGGCAACTCCCTTGGCTGTAATTTTTATAGTGTCCTCTTTTATGTCTATTATGTAATCCCTTGATAATTCTTCACAATATCTCTGCCTCTGCTCTGTTTTTCGAAGAAGAATTGCGGCAGTATCTGGAATCAAAGCCCTGCTTCCATTACAGCTAAGCTCCAGAATATCATCACTTACTGTTATATCAGATGTCAGTTCTCCATTAAAGATTCCTCTCTCCCCAAAACATACTGGAAATCCGCTGTCTGGAACCAGAGACAACGCAGGCGACGGATAATGGCTGGTATAATAATCCAGATCGTACATACCCTGTTCCTCACAAGTCCCGACATAAAGCTGAAGCCCATGATTGAGTACTATTTTATGTTCTTTTAGGTATTTCATCACATAGAGCGCCATAATAGCAGAGCTTTTGTTATCCTGACAGCCTCTCGCTATAAAATACCCTTGCTTAACCTGCGGTTTGTAAGGCTCATACTGCCATTCTGCTGTGTCCCCTTCATCGACCACGTCAAGATGTGCCCAGATTCCAACAGCATCTGCCTGATATTCTTCTGTCGTGCTTCCATAAGAAATACAACCTACATAATTATCATAATTTCTGATCTCAAAGCCATTCTCTTTTCCCAGTGTAAGCATCTCTAGCAACACCTGCCTACAACCTGCACCATAAGGAGGCTCTTTTGCATCTGTCACCTCCGCCACACTTCTAATCTGGCAGAGTCTTGTGAGATCTCTTTCTATATTAGATAAATTCTCTTTTATCCAGCACTCTACTTCCTGTTTATCTGGCATCTGCCATGATGTGATTGGCTGTTCCATATTTTCCTCATTTCTGCACTTTTTTGTGCATAAAGTTATTTTCCACTCAACTCATCCAATTTTCTGCGCACCCAGATAAGGCGGTTATGATCGATATCTGCCGGAAGTGTACAATCGGCTCCCAACATCACACCGATCGTTCCTGACTCCTTCAGTATTTTCTCTATCTCTGCTTCCACCTCTTCTCTGGTGCCAGAATATAGGATACCCTTCTTGCGATTATCAAAGCCTCCCAGAACACATTTTCCGCCAAAGAATTTCTTTCCCTCTGACAAAGACATATTTTCTACATAGACAGCCCAATTTATCGCCGCCGCTGGATAATCCTTCCACACCTCAATCCGATTCTTATCCCCCGCCCAGCCACAGCAGTGGAGAATATTGTTCTCGCTGAGCGAATTGGCATACGTGAGAACCTCAAGCTCTGCAGGAGTGACAATTTGCTTGTATTCTTCTGCTGTAAAGCGAAATTCCTCTGCATTTTGAACACAGTAGTAAATTCCATCACAGCCAGCTTCTGTGATCAACAATCTGACCAGAGTTTTAATATCCTCTGCAATCACAGAAAATGCGTTTTTAACCGTCTCTGGATTTTTCTTTAATTGTTCCATCAAAAATTTCTCACTGGAACCAAAACGCATCAGAGACATTGGGCAGAATACATTATAGAAAACGCAACATTCTCCCTTCACACCTTCTACTACTCCCTTGGCACGCTCCACCTGTTTCTGAATATAAGGATGCTTCTCTCCCAATGGCTTGATATTTGCCAGATTTTCTTCGGTAAGATCGGGATTGGGATAATTAAAATATCCATCACACATCACCTTAATAAAATCCAGCTCTGTCTCACGATAAAAATCAATATGTTCCCTTACAGTCTCCGCTCCCTTATCCTCATCTGGTGAAAAATGATACCAAAATCCCATAGGGATCTTATCTGTCTCCTTATTTTTAAATGCGCAAAGTACCCGTTCTTTTTTGTCATTTTTTTATCCTCCAAATTTTTTATTTCTTTCGTTTGTCAAACTCCTTTTGGAATTGTTGCAAATCTTGACCTCGCAGCGCCCGCTCAAGCAATGTTGGCAGCATCTGGGGATTACATGCAAAGCATGGGATTCCCATACCAGCTATTTTCTGCGCCATCTGTGCATCATAATAAGGTCTTCCGCCATCTGCCAGCGCAAGTAAACAGATCACAGTAACCCCAGATTTTTTCATATCATCCAGCTTGCGCAGCAACCCCGCACGGTTTCCTCCCTCCTCCAGATCGGAGATCAGGAAAAATAATGTTTTTGCTGGATTTTCTATAAATTTCTGGCAATATGTCACAGATAACTCAATATTTGTTCCGCCGCCCAGTTGAAAACCAAATAACAAATCCACTGGATCATCACTTTTCTCTGTTAAATCCACCACTTTGGTATCAAATGCCACAATCCTTGTTTTTAAACTTGTCATACTTGCCAATATACAACTGATAATAGAAGAATAGATCACAGACTCTCCCATCGATCCACTTTGGTCAATATCCAGAATTACCGTCCATTTATTTGCCGCTGTGGTGCTTGTCCGATCAAAGAAATAAAAATGCTCTGGCACAATCGTTTTCAGCTCTGTATTATAATGTTTTAAGTTCCTTGAAATTGTAGTCTTAAAATCCAGCGCAGCCGCAGAAGGAATGGGAGAATGTCTCCTTCTATTTATGGACGCTGTCACCACACGCCTGATATCCTGTTCCAAAAGACGATTGATCTCCTCCACAATCTTTTTAATAAAAACACGCACACTTTCCTTGGAGCGTTTTGGAATCTGATCTTTTAGAAGTAATATTGTCGCTGCCAGATTCACATCTGGTTCCAGATTCTCCAAAAGCTCCGGTTCAAAAATCAACTGCTTTAAACCGCAGCGGTTCATGGCGTCCCCCTGTATAACCGTGACAAGATCCTTGTCAAACAGGCTTCTGACATCCCCAAGCCAGCGAGTGATCTGTGGGTTGGAGGGGCCATTGCCGGCCCCTCTTCCGCCCACTCCAAATCCCCCTGACTCTGTGCGGTTGTAGATTGCTGCCAAAGCCTGATCCATCAGATCCTGTTCTTGTGACAGCCCTGCCTCACTGCTCATCTGCCCAAACCGCTCCTGACTCTCCTGTCCCAGAATCAACCGCCATTTGCGAATATGCTCATCCGTATTCATACGCAACCTCCATCGCACAATCTAACTAAAAATCAAAGTCAAAGTCATCCAGACCTTCTACCAGCTTCTGCCCTTCCTCGTCAAGAGCTGCATTGACTGCCTCACTCACCTGCTGCCCATTCAGTCCCCAGATCTCTCCCAGATTCTCCGCAATCTCATCCTTTTGCGCTGAGGTAAAATCTGCAAAAGCACGCCTTAAAAAGACCAGTGCCCTCTTAAATTCCTCATCATCCAATGCCTCCAGATATTGATCAAGACTCTCCCACAAAGACAATCTCGCAATCAAGGCATATCTGTTTTTCATGGCAAGTCCCTCAAACCATCCTGCGCCGAGCTCTGCCGGGATTCCAAGAGACAACCTTCTCTGCACTTCCAGATAGAGACGATCTGCCGCCATCTGGCTTCTCTCCAGCAAAATAGCTGCGGCAAATCCAGAAAGCTTTGTATTTAAATCATCTCTATCTGCCGTTTCCCACAAAGAAGCCAACCACGCTTCTCCATCCAGAAAGTTGTGTGCAAGCTGTGCGCTGTTAAGCTGCTCCATCGCCAGAACAATGCCTTTGCTCGCAGCATCATCGCAGACACAAGCACCGGGCAAAATCAGACAAGCACGATAAAAAATCTGATTTAAAATTGGCTGCAAAGGCTCTGGATCAAGATGACGGATATTTCCATATTGAATCACAACTGATAGTCGATTCGCCGTGGCAGCAAGCTCTTCAAGAGACGCGGCATCCACTGCCATAGCCTGCAAAACCTGTGCGGCATAGCTTACGGCCCCCGACATGCCACAGGAAAAGGCATCCTCGATAACTTGTGCAACTGCACTGATATTTGCTGCCTCCTCCACCTGTTCCTTCATGTGGAACGATGCTGCCTGTGCAATCGTATCTCCTTTTAATGCTGCCTCCACCAGCTCAATCTCTGCCTCCGGCGTCCAGCTAATAATCCAATGCTCCGACCATGTAGCATTGTCTTGGCTGACCTGCTGTTTGCTCCCAAAGCTAATATGAAGGACTCTGAGCTGATGAAGGAAAAAAGAGCGATATAGATCCAAAAACGCGGATTTTTCCGTTGCTGCCTTGCGATTTTCTCTCAGATCTAGCATAAGATCCTGTGCTGTCAGGCTTCGATATCGCTCCAGATTCCATTTCTTTAATTGTCTATAAAAATCTTCCTGTATGCTGGTACGGCTAACTCCTTCTGGCAGCTCTCCGATCCTTGTTCCAATCTCCGTGTCCGCTGTGGCAAGGTTAATTGCCGAAAAACTTCCACCTCCAAGACAGGTGACAGCCGCATCTCTCAGATCACGCAGCGCTGGAACACTACTACCTCTTAATTGCGCCAGCGATTCTGCTAACCTTGCCGCCTCAATAACCTCCGCGGAGGACACAGGCGTTCCATGCTCCCTCTGATACCCAGCGATCCGTGACAGATAACTGTAGCTTGTATAAGATGGTTCTTTTCTCAACATCCCCTGCCAAAGAAGGGAATAGTAAGCCGGCGCTTTATTTCCTGCACCATAGCCTGCCCTTGTGGAAAGACGATAGTAAGAATATGGCATTAATGTGTGGCTTGCCCCCACCTTGGGAAGTGCTTTTAATTCTTTGTCTGTCATGGCAGGCTCGCTCTCACTCAATAGTCCATCCACATGATACGCCCCTGTTACCACCACAATCTGCTCTGGATCAAATCCTTCTTTTATTGCATCCTCTATTCTGCGGCGCATATACGCCTCTCTCACAACAATCTCTGCCCAGTCATTCTCCTTGCCCGCCGTGATCTCTCTAAGATTTGAACCAAAAGCATTCGCTCCCCTATGATACCCCTCCGTGTCATGGGTGTGTTCCATCACGCGCTCCCAGAAAGTTTCATGTCCATCCTCCTTGGCATAATTATCAAGAAGCTCATATACATTCATCCTTCCTTCTTCACCCTCTGAATCATTTATCTCTCTGTCAGACAATGCCAGAAATACATCCGAAGGCAAATCAATAAAGCGACATTCTACACTATTTTTGCTGCACCAAACAATCGCCTGATATTCTGGGGAATACTCCGCAAAAGGATATAAGATTGTCTTGACTGGTGCATCCTTTGTGTAGGCAAGGATCGCGATCGGTGGCTTTGTTTCTGGACGTGTGATGTGTTCCATCTGATCATTCAGATCACTTGGGCCTTCCACCAGCACCAGCCGCGGTTTTGTTTTATCCAGATATTGTATCAGATGCCACGCCCCCGCGGGGGACAGATGCCGGATTCCAAATATATGTGGATGTTTCATACCTTATTCAGCTCCTTACAGGCTTTATACAGCCCCGTCCAGCGTGCTCCCCTCTTCTTCATCACATTTTCCAGATATTCCTTCCATGCAACATTATCCTTATCCTCATCCTTCACCACGGCGCCCTGAAGTCCTGCCGCCAGATCCGCCTCGCTGATAACGCCGCTTCCAAAGCTTCCCGCTAACGCCATGCTATTGCAAAGAAGAGAGATTGCCTCCGCTGTGGATAATACGCCGGAAGGTGTCTTAACCTTCTGACTGCGATCCAGAGTCTCCCCTTTTCTCAATTCACGGAATATGGTACAAACCTTCTCCACCGTATCATCCTCAGGAAGAGATGCATTCAGATCCAAGCCAGAAGAAAGCTGTGCCACTCTAGTCCGCACAATCTCCATCTCCGCATCCAGATTCGCCGGCGCTGGCAAAACCACAATGTTAAAACGCCTCTTCAACGCGGCTGACATATCATTGACACCTTTATCGCGGGTATTTGCCGTCGCAATAACAGAAAATCCTTTCTTAGCTGCAACTTCAATGCTAAGCTCAGGAACAGATATTCTCTTTTCAGATAATATAGAAATCAAAGCATCCTGAACCTCAGACGCACATCGGGAAATCTCCTCCATGCGAGCGATCGTTCCCGTTTCCATCGCATGAAATACTGGGCTCTTTAACATCGCCTCCGGCGAAGGACCATTTGCAATCAGCATCGCATAATTCCATGAATAGCGGATCTGCTCCTCCGTTGTACCCGCAGTACCCTGTATTACCTTGGTGGAATCTCCATTGATCGCAGCAGTTAAATGCTCGGACAGCCAACTCTTCGCTGTACCCGGCTCTCCAATTAGAAGAAGCGCACGGTCCGTCACCAATGTGGCGATCGCGATCTCCACCAGCCTTTCATGCCCGATATACTTTGGTGTAATCACAGTTCCCTTGACTTTTCCACCACATATATATGTACGCACAGAGCGTGGCGACATGCGCCAGCCCGTTGGTATAGGGTCCTTCTCTGCCGCTATCAGCGCATCAATCTCCTTCTGAAAAAGCTGCTCCGCAGGCAGCCTCAATACTTGCTGTTCCATATGTCTTATCCATCCCTTCCTCTATTGATTTTTCACTGACTGAAGATACTGTTCCATCCATTCCTTTGTGATATTTCTACTCTTTATCTTTCCGCCCTTTATCATATTTAAAACCTTTTCCAGCTCAGCAGCTTTATCTTCCTGATTGCCGGGCATCTGTTCGACAAACATGGAAAGCTCCCAGCGCTCAACCACATTTCTACTTCTAAAATAATGTACGGCCAATCCCTCGCACTTTGCTCCTCCAAGGTTCTTTAACATGCGACAATAGCTTCTGTTATCCGCCACAGCAAACGCTCTCTTATAATAATATTCCAGCAATTTATCACGATACTCGGTATCTCCCGGCACAATACAACTATTCAATATAGCATCAATCGGATAACTGTCAAGCTCCATCAAAATATCTGTAAACTCTCCGCTAAACTCCTGTTTTATCTTTCGACCAAAGGAATGTAGTCTCCCATCGATTGGATTTACTATCCATTGACGTAACATATTTGCCTTTTCTTGGTTATCCCAACAAAGGCTCCTAATAACTTCCTCCATACGTTTCGCAAACGCTAATTTTCCTCTTTCCATCTCTTCCTTTAGCCATTCACAGGAATTTTCCTCTGTGAGAAGCTTCGCCGTCAGAGCAGGCAAAAAATAATCCCCATTTTCTTTTGTATTTTTAATATTCTCATAAAGCTCCAACGCCAAATCACACAATTCCTTTGTTGGATACAGATAGACTGCACAAGTAAGCACGCGAGGCATAATACGTCGAAATGTCAGCTTATCGCCTGTACTGCTATTTACTCGCAGCTTCCACACCTCATTCTCACCCTCTAACGGCTTATCCAAACGCTTTCCTATCAATGCTGCCATCCGATAACACGCAGCAACAGCTTCTCCATGTTTATATGGAAGTGCCTTCCAATACAGCTTTATCATCTCTGCCTGTGCCTTTGTCAACGGCTTGCTCTCGTCTTCTAACGCCCATGGACGTATCAGATCCATCATTCCCTTAGCAGTAATTTCTGAAGCCCAATCTGTTCTGGACACCTCTATGTATGTAATCGCATCCTCTGGCTTTTTCTCCATCAGCTTCCAGAAAAACTCACTCACTCTATCATCTTCCTGCTCTGCCAAAGCATAAAATGCCGCTTTCTTGCAGCCTCCCTTTTCCTTCTTGGTCATTTCTAACAGCTGATCAATATTATCTGGATTGTGGCGTAACGCATAGATAAGCGCCTGTCTGACATCCTTTTCTGCCTCAACAAGCTGTTCTAAATAATAATCATTTTCCTTCGCACCTGCCACGCCATCTAAAACCTCAACTCTTCGCACCATCCCTTTTTTGCCCTTCGGATCAAAGCCTCCTTTTAGAAGCGGGATCACACTCTCGCCATCTTCTTGTAGCCATTCTGCCACCTGATTTGCCAGATCAGCATAAGAAGCATCTAGCGCCTCCACCATCGTTGTCTTAATCCGATAATCATCAAACAACTCAGGATGATCTCTATGTGTCTCAATGACATAGGAATAACGTCCATTTCCTGTACTTGTCAAGGCATCAATCAACGATTTTACTACAGAATAAGGCGCATTTGTGACAGCAGTTCCATAATGCCCCTCTTGGATTGGTTCTATCTCCCCAGACACTGCCACAAGCCCCTGTGTGCAGATCACGGCATCCACCAAAGAAATGGCATCCAGCAAAAGCCCCTCTTTTCCTTCCTGTCCCGGAGCTAAAAGCGCTTGCATCAGTTGTCCTATCTTTGCAAACACCGGAGAAGCCGCCAACAATGGCTGTATCCCCTCCACAGCACGCTTCAACCTAAAATCCTCCGCCAAAAGATTTGTCCCAGCAATAATTGCTGTTTTTAACCTTGTACGCAATTCATATATCGGTGTAATATCCATATTCTCTTCCTTTCCGCACTGCACTAATACAGCAGCCTCACAATATTTGTCTTTGTGATAATACTCAACGGCTGCATCTTTAGGCGTCTCTCTCCTTTATCATAATAAAATGCTCCAAGAAGTACCTGCCCCTTATACAGCGCTTCATCAGGAAGCACAGAAAGCCGTCCCGTCGTAATTTCCATCCCCGGTGCATTTCCAAGAAGAATGGTATCTCCATTCTCCGTGCGAAGAACAAGTCCCTGCGTTGTGTTTCCTATCTCCTCATAAGCGATCAAGCGATATAAAATCGTGTCAGTCATCGCATTTTTTAATAAATTCTTTGCTGCCTTCGCCTCTGCTGCCAAAGCAGAAGATGCATGAGAGCAAAGCTGTGTAAGATCATCCTCCGACGCAGGCCGCATCTGCGCTGTCTCCCAGCGCACTCTAACATTTCCCTCACCCGGATAACATGCCGCCATCGCCGTCTGTGCCACACCAAACAAAGAATCCTCCTGCTTCACATACTTTAATGCCTTCACCGGCCTATAATTGTAGCTCATAAATACTTCGCCGGTCTTTAAATCTGCCCAGCAGGCGGTATCGATATATTCTTTTCTCGCCTCCGAATAATCCACCCAGAAAGCAAGCTGCACAAAGCTGGCATCCTTCTTGCACCGCCCCAGAGCTTCCAGCTCAGAAAGCTTATAGATACCACCCAGCTCCTCATACAAAAGATTATCATCCTGATCTATCGCATCTTTCTCTAGCTTCTCTGTCAGATACTGACGCGATTTCTTCACTAACGTCCAAAGCTTTTCCAAAATATCGATTGACTGCTCATAATGCTCTTCCAGCCCATCCTTCTGAAATGCTGCAATCTCCAGAATCAAACCATTCAAAAGCCTCTGCGGTCCCGGCAGATAATAATCACCAAGCTGCTTTGCAAGCTGTTTATATGTATCAAGCGCAGTTCCACCCATAGTCCCAAGCCCGGCACGCATAAGCTCCTTCACCAGCTTCTCTGTCATATCCAGTCCTTCCAACTGTTTTTTCAGCTTTTTCGTTCTTGCCGTCTTGCTTGCCTTTTTGGATGCTTCCTTTTTCTTCTCTGCCTTCTCTGCTTCCTCTGGTGAGAGATTCTCTGCACTCTGTTCTTTCGTTGCCTTTGCCTGCTTCTTCTCCCTCTTTTTCAGAATATCATCCGGGATCTCACAGATGGCAAAGCTCTTCTGAGCCAAAATCTCATACATCAGCGCAAGGCTATGTTTACATGGGAACTGACGGCTTGGACAAGAGCACCGAAACACTGGTGCATCTGGCACAATATAATCAGCCGTGGTAATATAGTTGCTCTTTCCGCTGCCCGTACACTCCCCCAGATAAAAAGTATCATCCTCCGAGCGCTGCAAACGAACAAAGCCTCCCTTTTGGGAGATCTTTTTCCCGTTCGATGCCGCAGCCGGATTGGGCGCCAGAGAAAGAATCTGTTGTTCTGTTATCTGCTGCATTCAAATCACCCCTGTTCATCATCTATTGTTTTATTTTTTTCGTCATAGTTACAATACCTATTATAACAGGAAAATCCTCCCTCGTAAACTCATGCAAAAGGGTGATAAATAGATTTTTATAAAATTGACATATTATTGTATCATTTTTGAGAAGGGGCCGCTCAGAGAACGCTTATAATTCTCCGTCACCGCGCTCCCGCTTAGTTCAAAACGTAGCAAACACTAAGCTCGTGAGAAACCTCGCTGAAGCGTATCGCATAATTCGCAAGCTCATTATGCGCTGACGTTTTTCAATAGGTTCCGTAGAACCATAAGCGTTCTCTGAGCTACTTTATCAGCAATTCCCAATATATTCCTCCGCACTTTTCCTTATATTAAATTTTGATCCAGTGGCTCTTTCTATATTCTAAACATGTTGCTCTTGTATATATAGTAATCCTGATTATTTTCAAATAAAGCATATTTGTTTGATTTAATGCAAACATGCTATAGTACCCTATCTAATTAGCTCTTACATAATATTCAGATATAACCTAGTCCACCACTCCCTTGCATCCTATGTTTTAAACCACCAATTAATCTCTATACACTCTACATTATACTTAATTTTGCATTCATATAAAGCATCATCATTAACCGAAAAATACTAGCAAAATCGAGAAAGTAGCCCAGAGAACTGCCTATGGTCCTACGGAACCTATTGAAAAACGTCGGCGCTTAGCGAGGTTTCTTACGAGCTTAGCGTCCGCTACGTTTTGAACTAAGCGGGAGCGCGGTGACGGAGGATTATAGGCAGTTCTCTGGGCGGCCCCTTCTCAAATATGATCCCACAATTTATAAACTAATATAAAATAAATATCAAAACAAATGATATATACATATCTATCTAACATATAAAAAAATAACATAGCCAAACCACTATTATTCTCAACATAGAATAGAGAGTAATAAAAGAATGGTTTGGCTATGCAAGTATTCTTCAAATATGACGATATTGCCTTATTTATTACTATTGTGGAATAGATATTTCAAATTCAATTTGTCCTTCGGAGCCGGGAGCAATCGCATATTTTTCAAAAACAACAACCGGATTTCCAGCTTCATTGATATAGAAAGCAGTATCTTCCTCAATGCTTACAAATCCTCCTTGTGCATCTGAGAAAAAGACCGCACCCTGCTTTTCTGTTCTCTCGGCGATTTGCTGTTGGATACTTTCATTGGCTACGGAAATATAATTCTCACCTAATAAATTCTCCAGAGAAACAAAATTTTCTGTCAGCAGATCAAGATTGTAATATTTTTTCTCATAGCTGGAAGAAGTCCAATTTTCGCTGCCCTCAATCATAAAAGATAAATACTGATCACTTTGTGATTTTACTTCATAGGAAACATTTACAGCAAGATTATGCATTGCCCATTCTTCCTCTGTTCCTCCAGTTTCCATAAAAGCCTTTTTGTACTCTTCTGCATGTCTTGTAGCATTTTCCACATATTGCTCACAAAGAGCTAAAATTTCTTTATTAATAGTTTCTGATAAATTTCCATTCTTTTGAGAAATTAACTCTAATGTCGGTATCTCAACAGAGATTTTAAGATTGTCATTTTCTTCTTCATAAGCGCGGAACGTCAATACCTTTGCAACAGCTCCAATAATTGGCATTTTATAAAGCTCCTGTGCAAAAACTGTATTCATGTTTATTGCGGCTGTAAAAATCATAAGCATTGCCGCTGCACTCGCAGTCGCTATCACCAAAGCTTTTCTGTAAAAAGGTATAACCTTTGATCTTTTCTGCTTGGAAGAAGACTGCATAATAGCTGCTTGGATTCGCTGGTTAAGCTCAGGTGGAATATTAATCTGATCATACTGCATTTTGGCATCTTTTAATTTGTTCATAAACGTACCTCCTCAATATTTTGTTTTAATAGTTTAAGTCCCCTGTAAAGACGAGTTTTTACTGTGTTTAAATTTAACTTTGTAATCTCTGCAATCTCTTTTAGGGACAGCTCCTCATAAAAACGAAGTTTGATAATTAGTTGCGTGCTCTTATCTAAATGATTAATTTCTTCATAAAGATTATCTGAGCCTTCAAAGCCTGCCTCAAAATAGGGAAGCTCTGTATCAAGTTCTACATCGGAAGGCAGCTCTCGATTCCGTTTTTATAAAACGCAAGCTTTCATTTACTAAAATACGATAGAACCATGTATGAATTGCGTGAGAATTTCGCAGGTCCCCATAGTGTTCTAGCGCTTGACAAACGGCATTTTGAACAATATCCAAAGCATCCTCCTGATTATGAACATAAGTGTAAGCCAACCGATAAAATCTGTTTTGATTATCCAGAATATAGGCTACGATTTTATCATATAAATTCTGGTCCAAGATGTTCCCTCCTTTTGTTTTGTCTTTCTATTATATAGATAAAATAGAAGAGGAGAAAGTTGCAAAAATTAGAAAAATAAACGATTTTTCTCTTATATTATATTGCACACAAGGCTTGACTTTTTATTTTGCGGGTGATAGTATCAGAATATTATATTTGCCCAAAAAAAGATTGGGCCTTTTGTTTTCAGGCTTGTGTCTGCGCTGCATCCACAAGCTTGAGATATATTATAAGCAGCGCAGAAATGAGGATTTTTATGAGTAAAATTATATTAACAGGGGACAGACCCACTGGTAAGCTTCATATCGGCCATTATGTTGGCTCTCTAAAGAGACGTGTGGAACTGCAAAATTCTGGAGATTATGATGAGATCTTTATTATGATTGCTGATGCACAAGCACTCACGGATAATGCCGACAACCCAGAAAAAGTTCGTCAGAATATTATTGAGGTAGCTTTAGATTATTTGTCCTGTGGTCTTGATCCCAATATCTCTACTTTACTTATTCAATCTCAAATACCAGAGCTGTGCGAGCTATCCTTTTATTATATGAATCTTGTGACAGTTTCCCGCCTGCAAAGAAATCCTACCGTTAAATCTGAGATTCAGATGCGCAATTTTGAGACAAGCATCCCCGTGGGCTTCTTTACCTATCCCATCAGCCAAGCCGCTGACATTACTGCTTTTAAAGCAACAACTGTGCCCGTGGGCGAGGATCAGCTTCCCATGTTAGAGCAGACAAAGGAAATTGTACGCAAGTTTAATACCATCTATGATGAGGTTTTGGTGGAACCAGATAGTCTCTTGTCTGAAAATAAAGCATGTCTCCGTCTCCCCGGTACAGATGGCAAGGCAAAAATGAGCAAATCCTTAAATAATTGTATCTATCTTTCTGATACAGAGGATGAAGTTAAAAAGAAAATTATGAATATGTACACTGATCCAAACCATATTCGTGTTGACGATCCCGGTCAAGTAGAAGGAAATCCTGTATTCGTCTATCTGGAAGCATTTGCAAAGCCGGAACATTTCGCAGAATATTTTTCTGAATATCAGAATCTATCAGAGGTCAAAGAACACTACAGCAGAGGCGGGCTGGGTGATGTCAAAATCAAGCGATTTTTAAACAACGTGCTTCAAGAAGAACTTGCTCCTATCCGCGCACGCAGAAAGGAATATGAAAAAGATATTCCTAATGTCTATGAAATCTTGAAAAAGGGCAGTGAAAAAGCACAAGCTGTCGCCGCTCAAACTCTTTCTGAAGTCAAAAAAGCAATGAAAATTAATTATTTTGAGGATACAGAGCTTATTCATAATCAATCAAAAAAATTTACACAACAATAGAATAAAGGAGGGAATCTCTCTTCCCTCCTTTATAGAAATGAGGTAAAATCATATGTTACCAAGTGTTGAACAAGCCTTAGATGAGTTAAAACTAGCCGGACAGCTAAATCCGGGACCATGGATCAAACATTCCGAAAATGTTGGAATAGCTGCGAGAAATATTGCTAGCAAAATTTCTGACATGGATTCTGACAAAGCATATATTGTTGGTCTGTTACATGATATAGGAAGACGAGTTGGCATCGTAAATATTCCCAAGCATGTTTATGAAGGTTATCGATTTTGTATGGAAAATAATTGGGATGAAGTTGCTCAAGTATGTATGACACATTCCTATCCCTTAATGAAAAAAGAATTTGAATTTGAGCCAAAAGAATTTGAAGTACGAGAAATAAAAAAATATATTATAAATTGTACCCCTAATGATTATGACTTATTAATTCAATTATGTGATAGTGTTGCTGTTGATTATGGTTTTTGCATACTAGAAAAAAGATTTATTGACGTTGCCAGAAGATATGGTGTATTAAAAAATTCTGTTGACCGCTGGAATGCCACATTTGCAATAAAAGAGTATTTTGAATCAAAGATAGGTGGTTCTATCTATGATGTTCTTCCTAATATCGGAGCTACCACCCTACTCTGCCCACCACCATGGAAACCATCCGCAAAAGCGCCAGAACAGTCAAATACATAAAACAAATAAAACATCACCAACAAAAGATTTTCGTCGGTGATGTTTTATTTGTTTTAGATAAAATATCATTATATACTAATATAGCCCAATGCACTAAGTATCGAGCTTACCAATATCACAATAATACAGATTGGCGCAATCCATTTTATCATAACAGCATATGGCTTTTCTGCCTTAAAGGAAGCAGAGCTCTTTACTTCCTCCACAACTGCTTTTGGTTTTACAATAAATCCAACAAATAGACAAGTAAGAAGTGCCACTATTGGCATAATAATACTATTGCTTAAGAAATCAAAGAAATCCAAAATGGACATTCCCAAAATCTTAACCTGATCCCATATCCCAAACCCCAGTGATGATGGTATTCCCATTATAATCGCATAGATCATCACCACAGCACAGGTAAACCGCCGGCTCCATTTTAATTTATCTTGAAGAAATGACACAATCGTCTCCATCAAGGAAATCGCTGAGGTCAGTGCAGCAAATAATACCAACACAAAAAATAAAAGTCCAATAATATTCCCCATTGGCATACTTTCAAATACCTTGGGAAGCGTGACAAACATCAATGTTGGCCCCGTATTTAACGCACTTTGGTCCCCTCCAGAGAACGCAAACACTGCAGGAATAATCATAAGTCCCGCAATAAAAGCAATTCCCGTGTCAAACAGCTCTATCTGCCTGACAGATGCCTCCAGATTATCCTCCTTTTTCATATAAGAACCATATGTGATCATAATTCCCATTGCCAACGACATAGAATAAAATAATTGTCCCAGAGCTGCAAGCACTGTTGTCGGCGAAAACCGTGAAAAATCTGGCTTAATATAATATATCACACCATCCAGTGCTCCCGGTATTGTCAACCCATACAATGCAATGGCCACCGAGAGCACTGCCAGTATTGGCATCATCCACTTACTGACGCGCTCAATTCCCTTCTCTACACCCAAGAACACCACCAATGCGGTGATCACTATAAAAATGCTAAGCCAAATCACAGGCTCAAAGGGTTTTGCTATAAATTCCCCAAAAAATATATTCTGTGCTGCCTTCTCTCCTGAACCAGTCAGATAGACCGCCAGATATTTTGTCACCCATCCGCCAATCACACAATAATACGGAAAAATAATAATTGGGACAGATGCCGTAATATAACCAACAAACGTAAAACGCCTATCCATTTTGCGAAATGCTTCAATGGCACTTAATCCTGTCTTTCTTCCCAACGCCACTTCTGTCAGCATAATAGTAAAGCCAAAGGTCACTGCCAAAATCAGATAGACCAAAAGAAAAATGCCTCCACCATATTTCGCCGCCAGATAGGGAAATCTCCAGATATTTCCCAAGCCTACAGCAGACCCAGCAGCCGCGAGAACAAAGCCCAGCTTGCTTGTAAAATTACTTCTCTCTTTCATATCATCCTCATCTATTCTAAAGATTTATCTGCTGCCCGCAGACCTCTGGTATTTTTCTCAACCAGCTTGCGCGGCACCATAATCTGATGAGAACAGCCCAAGCACTTCAGGCGAAAATCCATGCCAATACGCAGGATCTCCCACTCGCTACTGCCACATGGATGCGGCTTCTTCAATTTTACAATATCACCAACATGATATTCCATCATTAAAGATTCCTTTCTGTCAGAATCTCTTCAATATGCAAAAGCTCTTCCTGTGAGAAGTCAAGATGACCTATAATCTTTACATTGTCCTCTATCTGCTTTACCTTGCTCGCTCCAATCAACACCGTTGTCACTTGATTTCCCCGAAGCACCCAGCTAAGCGCCATCTGTGCCAATGTCTGCCCTCTTCCTACGGCAATTTCATTTAACCTTGACACCTTATCCACCACCTGCGGCGTCACATCACTCGCATGTAAAAATACACTTTTTGTCGCTCTGGACCCCTCAGGAATCCCATGCAAATATTTATCTGTCAAAAGTCCTTGTGCCAGAGGACAAAATGCAATCGAGCCCACACCCTCTTCCTTCAGCACCTGAAGAAGCCCATTTTCTGGCGCACGATTAAACATACTATACTTCATCTGGTGAATCAGACATGGCGTTCCATTCTTCCGCAAAATCTCTACCGCTTTCTTTGTCTGTTCTGCATTATAATTAGAAATTCCCACATACAATGCCTTTCCTTGATGAACCATATCAGACAAAGCTCCCATTGTCTCCTCCAAAGGTGTCTCTGGATCTGGTCTATGATGGTAAAAAATATCTACATAATCAAGTCCCATTCTCTTAAGACTCTGATCCAAGCTTGCCATCAAATATTTTCTGGAACCCCAATCACCATAAGGTCCCTTCCACATGCCATACCCTGCTTTTGTCGAGATAATCATCTCATCTCTATAGGCAGGCAGCTCACTTTTCAAAATTCTTCCAAAGTTTTCTTCTGCTGCTCCCGGAATCGGACCATAATTATTTGCCAGATCAAAATGTGTGATCCCCCTATCAAATGCACCACAAATCAGAGCCTTTTGATTCTCCAAAGAATCTGATGAACCAAAATTGTGCCACAACCCAAGTGCCAACCTTGGAAGCTTTAAGCCACTCTTACCACAATGAATATACTCCATTTTCTCATATCTTGTTTCTTCTGCTTGATACATAAAATATCCTCATTTCTGTGCATATATGCACGTTTCATTTTATATTTCTTTTCTATCATACAAGATAATGCGGCAAAACTCAATAGCATATTCCGTAAATACTCAACTTCAAATTAAAACTTGACTTAAAATTATAGCTAAATACAAAAAATACATCTAATAATTCTTTTTATTTACAAAAATGTGTACTTTTTTGTAAATAATTGTTTTTACACGACATTTGTAGTTTACCATGAAA
>CAMUFS010000014.1 GCA_947088195.1 uncultured Clostridia bacterium | reverse complement strand
TCTCATCACCATATTACAGCACTAACCTATCATTCTTCTATACATCTCCTTTAAATCATAACCACCTCCTATCATTGTCCATCCTAATGATTGAAGAAGTGATGTATCCAGATCCATAAAAAGCGTATTAGCAAATCCATTGCTTGCACTGCGATCCAATTCTATCTTTACCTGTATATGATTCTCTCTTGCTACAAGCTCTGCCATCTCATAAATAGAACAAAATGTTTTTTCATTTGCAGCATTATAGGCCCATCCCGCTTCGCCTTTTAGAAGTACGGTTAAAATAGCTGTCACAGCATCCGCAATATACAAATAACTTCTTTCTGTATCTCCCATTGTTTTTAAAACAATATCCTTCCTGTCCTTCACACATTCTGCAAAATATGCAAAAATTCTCTTATCCTTGAGACACACGCCCGGACCAAAAGTCTGTGTCAGCCTTAAAATACTTGTTGAAACACCATATTCACTGGAGAATGCACAACACAGCGCCTCACACATCTGTTTGCTAATGGGATAACAATTTCTGACCTTTAGCGGATCGAATGCGCCTACCTCTTCCTCTGTAACACGGCATCCCTTCTGTGGATATCCATATATCTCCATACTGGACAAATAAAGAAACCTTTTCACTCCTTTTTTCTTTGCATAATCCAACAAATTCTTTGTACCATATATGGATGTTTCTATTACTTCCACAGGCTTTGACACAAATTCCCTGCTTGCTGTCCGACATGCGCCATGAATTATAAAATCTATTTTGTGATCGATCTGCGGCAACTGCTCTACACAGCCCTCTATAAAACAGATATTTTCTATAGGAATGGATAGACTTCTAAATTTTTCTTTCGCCTTTTCCTTATCTCGAACCAAACAAAACATAGAAGTATTTAAATGTTTTATCTCACTCACATATACTAATGCGCCGACTAACATCGAGCCAATTAATCCGGTTGCCCCCGTAATCAAAATAGAACTTCCAGCTAATTGCTCCCAAGGAATAAAATCCATTTTACTAATTTCCCTAATATCCTCACCAAAATATTTATTTTCCTCCATTTATTTCTCCCACTTCTTTATATATCCTTCTATTTACTTACACCCAATTCCTCTAATACCTGCAGCCATTTTTTAATAATATCTTCTAAATAAAATGCTTCTACTGAATGAATGGCATTAAGCGAAATCTGTCTTCTTATCTCTATATTGCCAGCCATTCTTATCAAAGCTCTGGCAAATCCCTCTATATCTCCTACTTCGACTGTCAAGGAATTATATTCATCAATAAAATACTCTTTTGGACCTACCTCACAGTGAAATGCCACTGCAGGCAAACCATAGGCCTGAGATTCAATCATAACCAAAGGAAAGCCCTCACGCCTTGATGAAAATGCTGCTATCGAACTGGTTTTATAGAATTGTGTTATATCTTTCTGAAATGGATAAAGCTCCACATTTAAAAGTTTATTTTCTATAATAAAATCTTCTAATTTTTTTCTATCCCTTCCATCCCCAATTATCAGTAATCTCCATTCATTTAGTTCCCTATAACATAATTTCCACGCTTCCAAAAGCATATCAAAGCCCTTTTCTTCGGATAGATGCCCAACAGCAATAATTTGCTTTGAACACAGATCCGCTTTTCCTTCCACCTTCACAGTAATAGGATTGTATATGGTCTTAATTTTATTTGATTTTTGATATGCTCTCATCCACAACGCTTTATCCGCTTTTGACAAAACCACTATCTTATCTGCATATTTCATAGAAAGATCTCTGGCAAGCTGCCGTTTCTTGCTTGTATATAGATAGGAAAAATGCTCCCATGCAATTATTTGAAATTTATATTTCCAGCCAAGCATTTTTATTGGCCATAAATATAGAAATAAATATGTGTCAACTATCACCAAGCAATCAATTTTTTCTTTTTTTAAAATAGAGTATATCTTTTTACAATCCCATAAATATCCCAGAATATTATTTATTGATATTTCAACCCTTGATCTGTTTAAGCTAAAGAATTTAATTTGCCCCCCCCCGGCAGATTTTTTAAACTTTTTAAAGTTATAATGCATTTCCCCCGGCTTCACAATGCATATCACAGATATATTATAATTCTCGCTCAGCCTGCCAGATAATACAGAGGTCACTCTTGTCGTGCCCCCATCTCCTGAATAATTTGCAAGTAAAAAAGCTATATGCTTCATTTTTTATGCCTCTCATCTTTCTTTTGGCTTCTTTATTCATCAAATATTTTCTAGTATTTCTACAAACTGTGATGCCGTGTTATCCCAGCTAAATTGCTGAATATATCGCATTGCTTTTATCTGTGAATCACGTAGCTGTTCCCAATTTACCATTGCATCAGATATTTTTTTATATAATGCTTCCGCATTAAAATCCGTCAATATCGCGCTGCCATTTGGAAAAAAAGAGGAAAAGCTTCCTTCTATAAATTCAATAACCGGCAAGCCTGCACCAATCATTTCATACGGAATAAGAGAGATATTCGTCATAGATGCAACCATGCCAAAGTCAACCCTTTGATAAAGCTGATAGAGTTGTTTTTTTGAGAGCTTTCCCACGTTTCTGCCAGCATATAGATGAAAAGATGGATCTATTCCAAAATATATTACCTCTAATTTTTTTCCATTTTTCTTAAATGTCTCCGCTAGATTTGATAATAAAAATTGATTGATATAGGGCAGACGTTTTTCTTCCTCTTTTATATAGACAGCTATTTTTATTTCTTTTTTGTCTTTATACAAAGAAAAATCCCTTTTCACTGCCCTATATTCACTTTTCTCATATGGAAAATCAACTATATCTATCCTTCTATCTTTATATTCTGTACTTTTTTCAATGACATTTTTATTCCATCTGCCCAAGCTTACCATATGAAATCCCATACAATATGTATGCTTTGCCAAAAAATAATAATCTCCGTAATTATAAAAATATGGTTCATAATCTTGGATAAAATACATTTTGTAGCCCGGTATTTTTTTTGCTATATATACCGATCTCCAATTTGTCGCAACAACAATATCTGCCGATATTTTATACATATATGAGTTATCATAAAATTTTCCCTTATAATCCTCCAAATTTAAGCTGGCACATTTTTTCATCTCAGAAATAGACTGGCTTCCATATGAGACATAAGAAATATGATAGCCATAGCCAGATAATTTTGTTCCTAATCTCAGTATTGAGGTATGTCCTCCGGCATGTGCCACCATTCCGGGAATAACAAATAAAATATTTTTTATTTCATCTGGCTTCTTATTCTTAACAACAGAAAAATCTTCATACGCCAACAATTTTTTTATTTCATAATACTCATATGATTTTTCGATATTTTTTAATTTTCTATATATTGCTTTTATTAATTTTTTCATATTTTTATCCGCTACTACCACACACCATATATCTGAGCATTTTCCCTGGCATCTAATATCGCTCTCACAGAATAATAATCACTGGGAGTCGTAATCTTTATATTTTCATCTGGTCCATCTATCAGATGAATTTTATATCCATAATATGTCATCATCGTACAGCTATCAATAAAATCCATTTTTCCATCCTTTCTTGCCTGCTCATGTGCTGTTAGAATATCGGATAATCGAAAACATTGTGGTGCTTTCGCAACCCTTGATTGATCTCTTGGAACGACAATGTCAACACTTCCATTTTCGTCAATCACTGTGATTGTCTCTGTGACTTTTCCTGAGGCTATCGCATTTCCATATTTTTCTACTGAAGCTATACAATCTGCGAGCAACTGGCTATTTATTAAGGGACGAACCCCATCATGTATTAACACCACCGGATTTTTTTCCTCTGAGATTTCCCTTGCAGCTATTAATCCATGATAAATGGATTCCTGCCCCGTCATTCCTCCCGGCACTATTTTTTTCACTTTCTGTATATGAAAATGCTTTAGTAAATCTACAAGGTACGGAATCCAATCCTTCACACATGCTATCACAACCGCATCAATATCAGGACTATTTTCAAAATGCTCCAATGTATATATAATAATAGGCTTATTATATAAATTAAGAAATTGTTTAGGCTTCTCTCTTGTATTCATTCTTCTGCCAACACCGCCTGCAAAAATAATACCAATATTCATATCTACTCCCAAATCCTTACATGTATTGTTTTATCCTTCTTTTTCCTGTGTGTACTAATTTTAAAACACTATAAAACATATTAAAAATATCTCAGCTGCCAAAATTCCAAGAATACTAAAATTAATAAACATATCTGTCATCTTTATAGTGAAATTTCCTATTTTCTTCACAGCACCTGCCACGATAAGAACAGAATATATGGTAAAATAATCATATATTCTACTTGAACCTTTCATAGTATAGAGAAGAATAGAAATCAGTAAACCTGCATAGACAATATTAAGCAAGCATTTTGTATTTCCTATCCTATTGCTGTAATAAGTAAGAATACCAATAAATAACCATATTAAAATATTTAATTTTGATATTTGAAATACATCCTGCATATAATCTGTAATATAATACATAAACGATTCCATATGAATCAGAGGAAGTAATTTGCTCAATATGCCAGCAAACAGCTCTTGTATCCATGTACTTGTATTAAATAATAAATACACTCCGCAGGCCATCCAAACGATAGCATATTTTCTTCTTCCAAAGTCCTGATTAAAAAAAGCAAATATTATAAATACTCCAATATTAATTATCGCCAATCTATGAATAAAAAAAGACAGCATCAATAATATGCACACTTTTATATAGCTTCTTTTCTTTATCAGAGGAATACAGCAAATACTTAAGGACAACGAAAGTCCTTGCCGAATGGCAATTCCTGTATAATACATTCCAAAATATGCCATATATATCGCAAGCACAGCAAGACCATTAAATTCCATATTTAACACTTGTTCTGTAACTTGCTTTGCTCCATAGAGAAAAAGAGTGCTGGTAAGTAAATTTAAACAGAAATAAAAAATAT
Source organism: uncultured Clostridia bacterium (assembly GCA_947088195.1). GTDB lineage: Bacteria > Bacillota > Clostridia > Lachnospirales > Lachnospiraceae > RGIG8607. The sequence continues at coordinate 13,590 of CAMUFS010000014.1, read as the reverse complement.
GAACATTATTTGTAAACTGTTTGACAAATTTCATTAAGTACAAAAATCCATATTCAACTGTAAAAATCTCTCCAAAGGGATCAAAGCCATATTGCTTATTGCTGTCAATCATTCGAAAAATCTCATGATATCCTTTGGTATCTGGAAAATATAAGGGTCTCCACGCCATCGCCATGGAAAAACAGATTACTATGATAGCTCCTATCAATAATTCATCTCGTCTTCTATTCGAATAATTGAATTTTGCCAGAAAATACGTGATAAAAATTAATGCACTAAGCAATAAAAAAAACATTTTTTCTCCATTCCTCGCATACCATTTTATTCAAAATCAAAGCCAGCCTAATAAAATAAATATTTTAAAGAAAAATATATCTGCTGGATGCTGCGTTTTTAAATAACCAGAAAAAAATAAATGCATTCTCGAATAAAATGATTTTCTAATATTCGCCAACAAAACACAATATTTTCTATCACGCGGCCGCATCTGTTTTCCATAAATAGTCAATAACTGCCAAGCCATATCCGATCGCATAGTATCATGACTATAATATGTAATATTTTTTATATATCTCTTAAATTGTTTTATTCTTGTCTGATTTCCAACGGTATTATTTCCATGCTGTCTATAAAAAATATGAGGTGTCTTGTCGTAAATCACGGTACCCACAGCACCTGCTACCTTTAAAATCCACGAATCATGCATTGTCATAGTCTGGGGCTCATATTTTATCAATTCATTATATAAGGCTTTATTAAAAACCATGGTGCATCCTGAAGCAAACCCTTTTAATAAAGAATAATTCAGTGTTACTCCACGCACATATTCATCTTTTTTATGTAAAGCTTTCCCATCTTTATTTACTAATGTTTTATTTGAAAAATATAATATTGGTTTTTTATTATTTAGCTTTTTTATCTGATGTATGGCACTTATAAGTTTATCTGTATCCCACACATCATCCTGATCAGAAAAAGCATAATAAGTGGAATCGGGAGCCTTTTTTATTAAATCCCAAAAGCTTCTCGCCGCTCCCAGATTATTGCCAGCATACCAATTTAATTTTCCTTGTCGATTATAATCCATTAATAGCTCACATGTTTTATCCGACGAAGCATCATCCCGCACAAGCAAAGAAACGTTCACATCTTTTTGAGCCAATATACTTTCTATCTGTTCAGCAAGATATTTTTCACCATTGTAGGTACTCATAAGTACACAGATTTCTACGCTCATTTCCTATTTTTTCCTGTCATATAATAGATTCCTTTATATTTCCGATAGGAATGGGCGAGATCAATATACACAATATCATCAAATCGAACCATGCGTTTATTTTCTGGCGGAAGCTTCTTATAATCTCCATAAATACGGCTCAAATATTCCTCTGCATGGTATGGTATTCGTATTGTGATATCCTCAAAATCAGCATCTCTTCTTTCAAAATATTTTTTTGGATATAACCGGAACAGTCCTTTGAAAGATGTCATAATTTCCTTGACATATCTACAATCATCATAATTATATTTCGCCATCGCCTTTTCATGTTTTTTCCAAATCCTGTATCGCTTTTTTGGATCTTTTACAAGAGATAATAATATTTGAGCTGGTATTTTTAAAAATTCTCCTTGATTGTCTGGCAATCTCTGTACATTGTAAACAGAAAATAAAATAGCATGGTAGATCTGGCTTCCGCGCAAAGCAATATTGCTTGGACAACCATCAAAGGGAGCAATATCAATATACACTCCATGAGGAATATCCTCCTCCTTGTTATGCTTATGAATAAAGGTTGTGTGAATATCTACCAGATGCATATTCGCTGTGTGCATATTGTGCTTGCTATTTGTTCGAAACAAAGAATAATTTTTTCTGTCACCAATTTGATTCCAAATTTCATACAACCTTTCATAATCTGGCCTTGGCATAAAAACATCAATATCATCATCCCATGGAATAAAGCCTTGGTGCCTGACAGCTCCAAGCATACTTCCTCCGCCGCACCAATACCGAAGATTATTTTCCTCACAAATTTTAATAAAGTATTTTAGAATTTCTATCATTTTATTCTGCATCTGACGCACAGTAATGCCATTATATAGCTCATAATTTCCATACTTTTCTTTATTGAAAGACATCCTTATCCCTGTTCCTTTTCCCATGTATTTCCGCTACCTTCTATAAATAACAGAATTGCTTCGCACAATGTTTTTAATATCTCCCTGTCATAGCGCTGATCGATGGTTATTGGTATCATATACCTTGCAAGATAATGTTCAAATACATGCTCTGGCAATTCCTCTCTAATATAATTCCACCAGCGCCCTTGATAATGCCCTAGCTTTAATAAATATTCCAGTATGCCATCATTTTCGATAAGTAACGGATATACCATTGGAACATTTAACTCTGAATGAGATTGCATTACATGGATACTATTTATATTTTTTAATTGGCTATTGACTAACTCAAAATTTTCTTTTCTCTTTTTCTTTATCCGCAGATAATCCGTTCCTCTTAATATGTATTGTGTCAGCGAAGACATTTGCATGACATCTTCCTTATCAATTCGCTGTTCATTTAATTGTCTGGACTGATAAGCCTTGCCCTCACAACCATATTCTATTCTCTGCAATAAAAACAAAGAGGTATCCGATGAATATCCTTTTTTATATTTCTCTATAAGCCTGTCCGCTCCATCTCCAATTACATACGCTCCATCTGGTGCTCCAATAAACTTTCTCGCAGAATATACATTATAACAATTTTCTAATGGCGGTGAAAAAAATGCCTGAGAATTGTCTATAATTACATGTCTGTATGAGGCCGCTATACTTTGTATTTTCTCACTTGAGAATATTCCAAAATAATTTACAATAAGAACCGCCTCATTCTCTGCCTGTCGAATATCAACAGGGGAAAAATCTTTGTCAATATGATAATAATGAATTTTTATATATTTTCTTGACAAAAAATCTCTTACCGATTCACATTGATAATATGGCACCCAGAGCTCTTTACAGCCAGTCAAGGAAAGTGCATAATATATCGCAGCTCGTCCACTGTTAAGCCGCGCTATTCTTTTTTCAGAAATAGAATCAAACCATTCTCCTGCTTGTGGAAGCTGCAGTTCAATAAAACTCCCTATCTCCATGATTTAGCTCCTTAACCTGTCTTTCTACGTATTCCCAATTAAAGCCACAATTAAAAATATAATCGATCACAGACATATTTGGCATAAATCCTACTTTAGGCCATATTTGATGATATTGTATCGCTTTATAATCAAGATATTTCAGTGTAAGCCCTTGTTTTGTAAAATGCTCTTCCTGCTGGTATACTCTTGCTCCTGTTCCAGAAAGATAAATATCTGCACCTGCCTGAATACATATATCAATCACTCTCTGCTCTTTTGCTGAAGTAATCTGCATAGCAGAGCTTTTTATAATATTGGGAAATATGCCAAATTGACTACATATATATTGATTGATTCCCATATTTAACTCTGCGATGGAATGGTATTCTTTTCTGATAATATTTTCATATTCAGAAAAATACTTATCAAAAAATGGTGCCCTGCAATAATTCATCCTGATTGTTTTTAAATGCTTATCCTTCCACTTTAATTCATCTTTTGTGCGAACATGGCATATCGGATCTCCCAAATGCTGTTCCACAGGTATTTTCAGCCTATATGCACCTTGTGGTGTCTTAATGACATTGACATTATGATCTGCCTCGTTTGAATATTGTGCATCATCCAAATATACAAATGTATCACAATGTGCCATTTTATAATAAAAACCAAGCCATGGAATATAATCAGGTTGATGAATGGCAACTACTTTTTTCATTTTGTACATTTCTCTCCTCTGTCAATGGCCGTCTCACATATATACCATAATTTTTCTGTTTTCTTAGAAAGACTCCTGCCACAGTCTTAAAAATAATTTTTACATCCAACAAAAAATTTACATTATTTGCATAATCAACCTCATAGGCAAACTGTTCTTCCCAGGTTGGCATAATATTATGATAAAGAACCTCTGGGACCGTCAATCCTCCTCTTACCTTATGGCGCTGTCTTTCAAATTCTGTATAATAAGGCAAATACTCTACAAGAAGCGGCCTTGGGCCAACCACTGAAATATCCCCCTTCAGAATATTCACCAATTCAGGAAGCTCATCTAAGCTAGTTCCTCTCAAAAATTTTCCTAATTTCGTAATGCGAAATTCATCTGGCAGTAAATTTCCTTTGCTGTCCTTTTTATCACTCATTGTTCTAAATTTATACATCACAAATATTTTTTCATCTTTTCCAACACGCTTTTGCCGAAATAGAATTGGAAATCCCATATCCATTCCTATCAAAAATCCAAGAATGAAAAGAACAGGAAATAGAAGCACCATCGCACTGGCGGAAATAAAAATATCCATCCATCTTTTTATATATTTACGATACATCTCGCTACTCCTTAATTTCCCTAATTAAGCTAAATGCCTCAGCGGCATTTACTGTCACCATAGCACCTCTAAAGCTTGCCAATGCTTTGATCGCCTCGATTGATCTGGCATTTGGAAAAGCAGAAATTTGAGACTGAAATATATTCATTGCAGCTAATTTTTTCTCAATGGTGCTGCTTATATTCTCATATACAGTGGGTACAAATTCATTTGTAACATTAGGGATATTCCATCCTGTTTCAGACAATGTTTCATAAGAATAAATTCTTTTTACAGCATCCTTATATTTAGGACGAAGTGCAACCATCGCGGCATCTGCCACGAATTGGTGATCCAACTGCATATCACCTCTATGGGGAATATAAACCTCATCTGGCTGAATCTTCTCTATCACTTTCCTCAACCCTCCATTTAGTTTGTAACGAGGAATTGTCTCCAAAGCCACAGCGGGAAAATCTAAAAACATTGTCTCCTTTACACCCAATAATTTATCTGCCTCTTGACATTCTTCTCTGCCTTGCTTAATCAAGCTCTCATAAAACAAAGGTGCATATCCCTTTGTAACAACACAGACATATACCATATCACCATTTTCTGCTCTTTTTGCTATTGTCCCACCAACCCCTATTATCTCATCATCTGGATGTGGTGCGATTACAAGTACAATCATATCCCAATATTCCTTACTTATTATTCTTTCTATTTTCTCTTTGCCGGAACCCCTATATAGGTACCCGGAACTTCTATATTGTGAATTACCACCGCACCTGCTCCGATCATACAACCATCACAAATGGAAACTTGATTGTTCACCGTCGCTCCGGCACCAATCCATGAATCTGAACCGACCTCAACTTCACCTGCTAGATGGGCCCCAACAGCCACATGACTGTAATCACCTATTCTGCAATCATGATCGATGGAAGAAGAGGTATTGACAATACATCCTGAGCCTATTACTGTTCCAGAATTAATCACCGCCCCCGCAACCACTATAGTTCCCGCTCCAATCTTGACAAAAGAGCTTATAATTGCTTTTGGATGGAACAGTGATACCATCCTACAGCCTATTTTTATCGATGCTTCCTGCAATTTTCTTCGTGTCCTTCCGTCCCCTATGGCGATAAAAAAATCATATTCCTTATAACACTCCATATCCTTTACTGTTCCAACTACAGGATAATATAGACAGCTTTTTACATTATTGTTATCATCTAAAAATACAATATTTTTATATCCCATTCTCTTTGCAATATCAGCCGCAACTTTTCCATGACCAGATGCACCAACAATAACAAGCCCCTTCATACAGAACCTTTCTTTTTGTACTTTATTTCTTATATAAAGCACCGGCAAATAATATCAATTATTTTATCTTGTTGTTCTTCTGTCATCTTTATATCAGATGGCAGGCAAATTCCCCTTTCAAATATATCCGCACCCACATCATTGGACTTTTCTATATTTTTATCAAAATTATTCATTCCCTTTTTTGAGCCATCCACTGTAATAAAATCATTCATTCTGTAAATTGGCTGCATATGCATTGGCTTCCATATTGGACGCCCCTCTGCACCAAAAAATTTCAATAATTCCAATAATTCCGTAGGACAGCTTTTTTTATGAGCATGAATGTATAAACTGTCTTGTTCTCCTCTTATGGCTGGACACATAGCAGCGCAATCAATCATTAAACATGACAGCCAGAAATTAGGTATAGTAAAATTAACAAAAAATCGATTTACAATTACAGCAAAACCATTAAATCCTTTTTTATACCTCTCATATATGGTCTGTTTTATATGTATATGTTCCTCTAAATATTCAAATTGTCCTCTCGCTACTCCCGCAACTATATTACTTATTCTATAGTTATAGCCCACCTCTTCATGCTGATACCATAAGGCATTCTCCCTGCTCTGCGTACTCCATTTTCTTGCTTTATTTGCTGCTTCCAGATCCTTACATAAAAGAACTCCGCCGGATGAGCCTGTAATAATCTTATTTCCATTAAAAGAAATTACACCATAATCTCCAAAACATCCTGTCTTTTTTCCTTTATAGGTAGCACCTAAGCTCTCTGCGGCATCCTCAATAATTAATGCATGATGCTCTTTACATATCCTTTGTATTTCCTCTATTTTTCCCGGAACACCATAAAGATGGGCAATTATAACAAGCTTGACATCGGGATACATCTCAAATGCCCTTGCCAGTGCATCAGGATTTATATTCCATGTATCATATTCTGTGTCTATAAAAACGGCTTCTCCTCCTTCATAGGCCACAGGATTTACTGTCGCGCTAAAAGTCATATCAGAGCAAAATACTTTCCGCCCCTCCAGCACTCCATGCCCAACCTTTGAAGCGCCATATAATTTTTCCCCCGCAAGTCTGACGGCAAGGTGCAAAGCCGCCGTGCCAGAAGACAATGCCACCGCATACCTTGCTCCTATATATTCTGCCGTTATCCTCTCCAGCTCATCAATATTTTCCCCAACCGTACTCATCCAGTTTGTTTTATATGCCTCTGTAATATACTCCAACTCTTTTCCATGCATGGTAGGACTACTCAGCCAAACCTTCTCTTGAAATGGTTTTACTCCTTCAAATCTCGGATCTGATTTGAAATTCATCTTGTGCTCCCTCTGTCTATTTATGCTATAAAACTAATACGATTTCACATCCCAATAACTCCCAGTACAAATGTTTCCCACCTCGTCTGATAAATTCCATATCTCTTCGAGAATGACAACTCAATAAACTTTTTCGGGCGGTACTGTACCCACAGACATGCTCCACAGAGCCTGCCTGATGTTATCCAATCACTTCAAAACCACTTTTCCATCCAAAAACATATACCGTCAGACAATGCTAAGAAAAGAGGATTCTCAAAAAGTATACTTTTTGAGAATCCTCTCCTCTTTGTGCACTTTGTATAAAAATCTCTAAAAAAAGTACTTGCAAAAGCCATAAAATATGGTAAAATAGCACATAGAAAAATCACTCCGAAAAAGTATACTTTTTCGGAGTGATTTTATTCATCTAAACAACCTAATTCTATTGCCTATCAATCCTCATACTCTAACAATACCTTACATTCATCGTTATTGCCTGATTGAAACAGCTTCACAAACATATCTTGTACCACTTTGACATCCTGAGGAATTTTATTTGTAATCGTCGGCAAAAATACTTCCTTATGTTCACAGAGCATCTTTACTGCTTCTTTATAATCCTCCCAAGTAAAATATAAACCTGTATGTATGGACAATTCCTTTAAGTACATTGGCATTGGTGAAAATTCTGATGTCTGCGCATGCATACCCAGCATCACAATGCTTCCTCCTGATCGAACCAAACTGATCAGCTGATCATACTGTGGTAATCCCAGACAATCAATCGCTCCAGCAAAGCCATCCTCAGGCGTGCAAGCTTTTAGCTTCTCCTCAAAATCTGCATCCTTTACACTAAGACAATCATCCACAAAATCAAACTTCTTGCAGAATGTCACCCTGCCCGGATTGCGTCCTACCATATAAACCTTCTCCGCACCCAACACTTTTGCACAGGCTGCCGCATAAATACCAATAGGTCCATTGCCCCATATAAGAATGGAATCTCCTTTTTTAATATTGCAATATTTCACACCATGCAAGGAAACTGCCACCGGCTCTGCAATAGCTCCCAGCTCCAACGGAACATCCTCAGGAATAGGACAAACAAAATCTCCTCTTACCGTCAAATATTCTCCAAATGCTCCATCCAAGGAAACGCCCGGATTATCAACCATCATCTGCTTACATAGCTGTTCTCTTCCCGATTTGCAAAAATCACATTCACCACAAGGATTAAACTCTGCCACGCAGACACGATCTCCCTTCTTAAATGGATAATCGCCCGGATCTTCAATATAACCACTAAACTCATGTCCTAGCACTAACCCAACGCCTGCGCCATCCCACATCATCTTATCGCTTCCACAAATAGCCGCATATTTTGTCTTAATCACAACACGCTTGCCAGAAGCAACCGGCTTTGGTCTGTCCACCATCTCAAACTGATTGGCTGGATTCACAACTAAGCTTTTCATTATCAGATACCTCCTTAGATTTTATGATATTATAAAATTTTTCTTTTTCAAGTAAAAAATAATATACAAACTAGAAATATTTTATCATAAAGTATCTGATAAATCAATATTGATAAAAGAAAAAACTAACTTCCTTTTATAATTTATTAATTATTCTATTAATTTAATAAGAAATACCAACAAATCCCATTATTCCTTTACATATCTGGTATAGACGCCTCATAGTATCCAAGCTTATGAAACCGATACCAATCCATTATCTCGCTCTCTGGCGCAACTCCCAATGCAAGCAACACTTCTCTTGCAAATTCCAATGTCGCTGTATCATTTGCCGTAATCATATTTCCGTCTCGCACGGCCTGTTTCCTTATGTACCGCATTTCTCCAGTATAGGCATCCTTAGCCCGCTGTTTTAATTCTTCAAGCTCATTGCTTGTATGATTTACTTTATTGAGGATTCCCGTGGCTCCAAGAAATGCGGATGCATCTCCAATCCCGCCAATCACTCCTCCTCGTTCATAGGTACTCTTTACAATCTCACCTATCTGCGTTACATCTGTCTCTTTCCATGCTAATCCGCCAATTAAGATCAGAGCCTCATATTCTTCCGGCATAGATAATATATCATAATCCGGTAAAATCTGAAATCCTCCTACAGATTGCACCTTATCCTTTGTCAAGGAAACTGTTTTTACAATATACTGCTCCTCTCCTAAGCTCCTAAAAGCAGAAGACAAATAAGCAGCCTCCCAATCAGCAAACTGGTCTAAAATAAAAAATAATACAACTTTTTTCATACCCTTCCTATGCCTCTCCTTTTTGATTTCTTTACACTCCTTATTATAATCTCCATAAGAACTTCCGTAAAGCACAAAGAGGGTTTTGGATAAAATTGGCTCCCCATGATATGACAAACTGTCCAGAATTTTCTATTCATGGCTGCGATTCTTCTATCTTGGTAATCTATGATGTTCTCTCCAATCAAGTAGGGAAGTCTTATCTTTCCCTACTCACGCGCCGGGCACCTGTCAGCTTAATTGACATACTTCCTTTAGATGCCTGTGCGCAATCGAGTAGAAGGAAATTTCCCAATTAAAGAAATTTCCGATCTCTCACACCACCATGCATACCGATGAGTTTGCCTACCGCTTCCTTCAGATTCCTCCTCACAACAGACACCCTTACTGTTCAGCTATACACTTCCTCGTTGCCTAGGTGTGTTCGGATCTTTCACCCGTTAGAGCACGCCCATGGCGTGCAAACTAAAAAAAGCGCCTCCTGTTACAGAGACGCTCTTCATAGCGATATTCTATTTTGTTTTATATTACTCACCCAGTTCTGCGAGCCGGCTGCTGATTTCCATAAATGTTGCCGTGGCATCATCAAATTTCTGGGGAGTGTCTGTATAAAGAAGTGTCTGGTGCAGGGATTCATAATTATGTTTCACCACGCTGTCAAAATAATTTTCCCAGCCCGTAAAACAATAAGGCGCTTTCGGATCGTATTCAGCAGAAACATTGCGCTTCCCAATATAATAGGAGTCCGTTTCCTTTGTCAGTTGGACCAGACGTTTCAGTTCCTCTTTGTCCTGTAGGAAAGACTGGATTTCAGGCATCTGGTACAGCCTTACCACATCATAAATGTGGCGGACCTTGCCGCCGAGTGTCCCGCAGATTGCATGGCGTTTCACGGACATCAGCTTATCAATAAAAGTCCTAGATATATCCAGCACATTCAGTTCCACGGCGGAAAACTCATATACGCCAACCTCTTCTGTAAACCCATGCGTCTCCAAATATTCCTGGATATATGTCCTGAATGCGCGTTTCTCATATGGATCCGGCCGGACCGAACTGCCGATTTCCAGCTTTATTCGGTTCTTTCTATCCCCGTACCACACAAACAGGCTTTTGGATCGATTTGACCGTTCCTCCGGAATCGGTTCCGTTTCCGCCCCTGCCGTCATAACGGACTCTATTTTTTTAATCTGTCTGCTGCACTGCTTATCAAGAAGTTCCATGCCTAAAAATGTGAGATCAATATCCTCGGAAAACCGTTCGATGGATCCCGGATAGCACTTGCTGAGCGATGTCCCTCCCTTGAACACGCACTGGCTGACATACTCACTCTGCTCCAGCTTCTGCAGCATCATGACCAGATAATAGTCTCGTTCCACGGCTGATTCCGGGATATGTTTTTCCCTGGAAACCAGGGTTATCAAATCATGAAACTCATTTTTATGCCCATGCAGATTCATAAAGCTCCTCCATTCTTGGGTATTTATATTCTGACAAGGCTGACAAATACCTGCCAAGCCCATGGGAAATCCCATAATAATCCAGAACATCCGCAAGAAAGGCAATGACCCTCTTTGGATATCTGCGTACAAGATAAACCTCCCGGAAAGCCTCATCACTGTAGTTTTGAGAGAACCCATCCGCATACGCAAGAAACTGCCGGACATTCAGATCCTGTATCTCCGTATAGTTCAAGAGGATCTCAAGCATCTGGAGCATGGACCTAATATCTGATCCAAACTCCACCATGCACTGCATAAGCCGGACATTGCCGATTGTTTTCTGTCCCTGCTCAATACCGGAAGTCAGAACCTCAACATGCTTCCCAATCTGAGTGGTCAGCCGCAGGGAATTATAGAGGGCGTAGCCAATCGTCATACCAGTATGATTTTTTGTAAATACTTCTACGATTTCTGTTTCGGACGGCGGCAGGACTCCGAACCTTCCTACTTTCGGCCGACAGTATGTGCCCTGCGCAACTTTGGAAAGTACACCTCCTTTACACAATCGTTCCACCGTCTTGTAAAATGCGGCTTCTGTTATCTGCCCTGACAGTTCTTCCCGGTAAAGCTGCCTTGCAAAAAACACCTGGTTTGGCTCCATCTGCTCCACTGCCTGCAGCACTATGGTTCTTCCGCTCATTCTGTTTCCCTCCTTGCTCATAGTTTGTTCCACCTCCTTTACTATATTCATATTTTTTCTATTTGTCAAGTTTATTCTATTTTACTAGACAAATTAAATACTTCCATCCACTCCCTCTGCACCTTTGCTCCATATCCATTACAAATACTTCCTCGTTGCCTAGGTGTGTTCGGATCTTTCACCCGTTAAAAATAGCCTTATCCTCTAAACGATAAGGCTAAAATTTTCACACCAGACATTTATTAGTTACTTTCGGTGAGCAAACAATATTTTCGATGATGGATTGCTCCATCTCTAAATATTATTATACGAAATAATATGAAATATATCAACTTAGCTCAGCCCAACATTTCAATATTTCCTCACAGGCATCGACATCCATCTCCTCCACAGCCTCCTTAAGCTGTTCAAACAGCTCCTTCTGTTTTCCTTGATAGCTATATTGTTCCATTTCCTGAACTACCGCCTCCATCTGATCCATATCCAGATCTTCAATGGCATCTTTCATCTCCTCAAAGCATGTAAAAAGCTTTTCTTTATCAATATTTTCTTTTCCGCTCTCCTTTTTCTCTTCTTCACAAAAAGGTCTCAATATTGGTTCATAGGAAGCATATTTACTTAATAGTGCATCGGTACACTGGTGAATCTGTCTGGCATCCTTTGCGTTGCCTGCCTGTTCCATGGCGGCTGCCTGTTCCGATAGCATAGTAGCTCCTATCTGTCTGGATGCACTTTTTAAAGCATGTACCTCAATGGTATATCCCGCCCAGTCCTCTTGCTGCTCCATATCTTTTATCAACTTCACTTTTTTTTCAATCACTCGATAATAATCTTTTAATACTGCCCAGAACAATTTCTCGTTTCCCAATAAGCTCATCGCCGCCGCTACATCCAGATCGCCAATTTTAATATCCTTGAGACCTGATGATACAGCTTGGTCTGTCGTTTCTTTTGTTCTATATGTTCTCTTTATTTTTGATTCTGGCAGCCATTTTTTTACTGTCGCTACCATCATGCGTATCTCGATTGGCTTGGCAACAAAATCATTCATTCCCTCTTGGCAGAACATCTCCTTTGTCCCTTCCACAGCATTGGCAGTGAGTGCGATAATGGGAACATCATTGTATTCCTCATGAAAACGCCGGATAATGCGGGTGGTTTCCACACCATCCATCTGTGGCATCATATGATCCATAAAGACAATATCATAGTGATGCTCGGAGATTTTTTCCACTGCCTCCTTGCCACTCAGTGCCCTATCTATCTTCATCTGCAGTGGCTCTAGCAGCCCTTCTGCCACAGTTAGGTTAATGGGATTGTCATCCACAATCAAAATTTCTGCATCTGGTGCAATAAATTCAAATTCCTTATCACATGCATCATCTTCAAAGCATATTTCCTCATTGTTTAATACCATAGCAAGATTAAGAGCATAGACAGGCTTTTTTAAAATAAAAAGATTGGGAATATCCTCATATTTTACACCATCGGAAAAATCTACCAAAAGCACGGCTGTGATCTGGCTGTTATTCTTCACATACTCCTCCAACAAGGACGTGAAATTTAACTTTTCAATAAAGAGAAATACTTTTTTATATCCCACAAGCTCTGGCAGCTCTGTCTCTATAGTAAAATCAGCGTATTTCACCCCAAGCCTTTCCATATCTTTGGAAAGCTGTTCCCTCACATACGAATTTGTAATGACTCCAGCGGCATAGATAGACTCTGGCTCCTTGATAGAGACACTTGGTGTCTTGTCAAGCACCTTTTGAGGAAGCACAAAGAAGAATCGGCTTCCCTTTTCATACTCACTCTCCACCCAGATGCGCCCATGCATCAAAGAAAGCAGACGCTTGGAGATGGCAAGCCCCAGACCCGTCCCCTCGATCTCCCGATTTCTCTTGCTGTCCAGTTGTTGAAAGGACTGAAACAGCTTGCCAAGCTCCTCCTTTTTAATGCCAATCCCAGTATCCTCAATGCAGACCCGCAATTCCACCTCATCACGAGGCTTAGCTACATACTCCACTCGAACCTCCACCTTTCCTTTGGAGGTAAATTTTGCCGCATTATTGGCAATATTTAAAAATATCTGT
>CAMUFS010000013.1 GCA_947088195.1 uncultured Clostridia bacterium | reverse complement strand
TAATGCTTTTTTCTGAAATTTCATCAAGAGCATTCCGATAAACATATAAAGCACTGGCAGCAATATACCTGCCCCAAGAAAAACCCAATTTCCCAAAACCAGCTCAACAATATTACCTTCACAGATGCTCTCTTTAAAAAAAATCTTATAATATGTTTTCTCAACTAAATTCAGAATATACAACACTGCCAATCCAATCCACACATGAGCGAGCTTCACAATATAACAACAGATAAAAACTTCCCTTCTTGTTCTTCCCATGGCGACCGCCATATTAAATTCACGTTCAAAACCAGTCCCACCAAAGATAATAAAAACCATAATCCATATTATCAACGCAATAAAAGAGCCAACCACCAGATAGCTTTTCTCACCTGCAATCAAAGTTATTGTCATAATTATCATACCAAAAGCTGTGCCGCCAAGCATTGTTGCCAATAACCAAAACAACTCGCTTATATTCATCTTCCAAACATTCCATACCCTATTCATATATTGCCCCATTTCTGCATTATGATCTTACCTCATATTTTCGAATAGCCAGATAACAAAAGGCTATCATAACGCCATCTAACAACACTGCTGCCAAAAATATCACGCCATATCCCACATGTCCACTTGCAAATTTTAAAATGCTGTTTAAGCTAAAAGCAAACAGTAAGCCAATGGATATACTTGCTCCTATCACAAGAATCATGTATAAAATCATACCAATCTTTGCCCCATACTTTAGGCTGCAGGCACATAGAAAATTTCCCAGTCCTCCACAGATCAAATAAATCAAAAAACATTGATTTAAGAATTCCTTTGTATTTGGAAAAAGCTTTGGCAACACATTCCTTCCAATCATAATAACCAACATCATTTGCATCATCATCAAATGTATCACAATCTCCATACCTACCAGTACCTCTTTTCTTGTTCCACCATAAGACAGTGATTGAGGTATAAAATGTGTGGCATTATTCATAAGCATAGCTATAAGCATAATGCTTCCCATCATAGGGACATACATCTGCGATGTGCCAAACTCCATGTCTGCACCACCCATCAAAACCTGAAATGTGATAACTGCTGCCACTACCAAAAACATAGCACCAAAAGTTTTTTCCATATTGTAGAGCCAATAATATATACTTTTCCCTATCCCTCTCATATCTTATACTCCCTCTGTTCCGCAAAGAGCAACAAAAATTTGTTGAAGATTCATCTGCTGTACTGTCACCTCTGTATTTACTGCAAGCTGTCTGTCCGGTTCTAGCATAACCATAACTCCTTTGCTTCTCCCAAGCTTTTCCTCATGGAAGGTCTTAAGTCCTGATGTAAGTGCATCTACTTCTTCCTTCTTACCACTCACATGATAACAGCGCTCCAAAAGCTCCTGTGTATTCTCCTTAAGAAGCACCTTGCCCTTATCTAGCATAATCACTTCCTCAAAAACATCCGCTGCCTCCTCGATAATGTGTGTCGAAATCACAAATGTTCTACCACTCTCAGCAAACTCATCCAAAAGCACTCTATAAAAATACTCCCTCATCACCACATCAAGTCCCGCTACAGGTTCATCTAAAAAAGTATAATCTGCCTTGCTTGCAATAGCGATAATAATTGTCACCATGGACATCATACCCTTTGAAAGTCTCGCAATTCTTTTCTTTACGTCCAACTCAAATTTTTCAACAAGCCGCTCTGCCAAATCTTTATCCCAGTTTGGTATATAGATGGAAGCTGCTTTTAGATAATCCTTCACCTTATAAGCGTTCTGCCCAAAACCAGTAATTGGGTTCAATTCTCTGGAAAAGCAAATATGATCCAATGCCTCCCTATTTTCCCAAATTGGCATCCCATTACAGGTCACGGTTCCACTGCTTGTGGGATTCTGCGAGGAAAGTATAGAAAGCAGGGTCGTCTTACCTGCTCCATTACGCCCGATCAGACCATAGATTTTTCCCTTCTCAAGCTCCAAATCAATGCCATGAAGTACATCTTTTTTTCCGTAGGATTTTACAACATTTCTTGCAACTATCTTCTCTTCACTCATATTCTTCCTCATTTCTGCCTGTATCTGCACATATCACTTTTTATGGTTCTTCCTTTATCATACGAATCAATTCTTCTTTTGTAATCCCAATGCTTTCTGCCTCAGTCAACAGCTTCTTTACATATTTCATGCAAAACTCTTCCCGACGCCTTTTTTGAATTATACTTTTCGCACCTGTTGCCACAAACATACCAATCCCTCTCTTTTTATACAAAATATTGCTATCCACCAAAATATTAATTCCCTTCGCTGCAGTCGCGGGATTAATCGCATACAGTTTCGCCAGCTCATTTGTGCTGGGAACCTTCTCCTCCTCCAATATAATATCTCTTAGAATATCATTCTCAATCATCTCACTGATCTGCAGGTATATGGATTTCTCCTGAGTCAGTATTTCATTCATTCTCTCACTTCCTTCTCACTCTCTTGTACATTGGTTCATTACTTATGTAATTAACTATATCACCAATGCAGTAAATTGTCAATCTATATTCTACTATTTTTCATGTTTCTGTTTGTTATTACTACATGCAAAACTCTTTTAAGTGCCTGTGGACATAGAAAAAAGCACTGTCGCCGGGATGCAACAGCGCTCTTCTTCCTGTGTTTGCTTTCTCTGTCGTAAAATAAAAGCCATGATAGGAATATGGAATAAAAAAGATACAAAAGAGTTGAATACTTACGTATTTCCCTAGAAATAAAATAAGAAACGAAGATCTTGAAGAAATTATCTCCAATTAATATTTTATTACAAACAAATAAGAATGTAAATGTAAATCGTATGAAAAATTCCGACATCTATCGACAGTTGTGTCTATTTTTTCTACAATCTTGTAAGTTGAAAAATCCATATAAGCCATCTGGATACCGAACTTGCGCGGCGCACTATTTGGCTTTCATTGCACACATTAAGATTCCGCATCTCTTTTTCTATGGACTTTCTGTTCGGCAACATTCCAGTTAAAATTATACTGTCAAAAAACTCCATAAATATTTGATGTTGTAATATAAGCTCAACCAACTTAAGCTGCCTTTTTTTATAGCTGAACCGAACTATCTCAGCTCCCAGATTTGTCAGCACAACCACTCTCTGCCTGTCCTCTTTTTGCTTTTCAAATAATCCCAGATATTTTCCTGCATTAAAATAATAATCAGACTGTCTCAGATCAAAATCCATCCGTTCTGCAATTTGCTGACTTGTCATGGGATTTTCATAGATATGCTCCATCAGGGATATCACTCGATCCATAGAATTTGCCTGAATAAAGGGAACATCCGCGTGCGCCATATTATCATCTGTTCTTACTTTAACATTGCATCTTACATTCTTTAAATCATCTGGTGTGATCCTTGTATCTTGCAGAGAATAATTCTTAGTTCTCACAAGCTTTATGGAGGAATAGTCCTCCAATGCCGTAAATTCATATTCGAACAAGCGATATATCATATTTGAATAAATGGAAAATACCAGCCGAATTGGCTTGCGCACTTTTTGTCTCCAGAGACGATAGGGATAATAGAGCTGTCGTACATGAAAATCCTCATGTACGACATTCTTCGCCTCCATAATCACAATCGAATCCTTGTTCTCAAACCCTCCGTCAATCTCACATTGTGCATTATCCACATGAATACGCTGCTTTTTTCCTCTGTATGTGTCAACGGTAAAATCAAAAATCCCTGTGCCCATGCGCCCATTAAAAGTTGCAACATTCTCATCTGTGCCTAGAAAATCATTTAAAATCCCAGATAAAATCATTACATGAATTGCATTTGCCTCAGAGCTAATCTCATTTACTTGAATGGATTCAAAGTCTGGTAACTCTACCTGTGCCATCTGCGTCACAGGCTCCTCAAGCTCAGGAAGCTTCTGATATAATATAAAATCACCCAGCACATAAGAGCTTCGGCTGTCCGGCAAAATATTGATCTTATTTTTTCGAAAAAGCTCTGGCAATGCATCCGAGCTGTCCCATTTTGCCATAAGCCTTGGCTCCTTATATTCCTTAATCTGGCTTGCCTTAATAGGAAAACTGCCGTTCTTTTCTATTTCACTGAGAATATTATATTTTTGAAATAACGCCTGCCATGCTTCATTTATCGAGAGATTATTCTGTATCAGGGACATAGCAGATCAGCACCTCACTTATCTCTCCGCGCTTTGCTGCATTGCTGTTAATGCTTCTTTTTGCCTGAACCGTGCGGATCTCATAGTCTTTATACAAACTGCGGATTTCGGGGCAGTCTGAATTTGATTGAAGAAATGCAATCTTTTTCGCGCGCAATTTATCACATTCTTTTTTTAAACACTCTTGTTGTTCATAGGAAAAGCCATTCTCTGTATAGCCAGTAAAAGAGGAGGAGAGAGAAATTGGCATATAAGGTGGGTCCAGATAGACAAAAGCTCCCCTTCGTGCTCTCTTTAGAATCTCTTTATAATCCCCATTGCATATCTCAATGCTCTTTCTCTGTAGATATTTTGACATCGCCCGTATTGTCTCAGCATTAACAATATTTGGCTTTTTATATTTCCCGTAGGGTGCATTAAACTGCCCTGCCATATTGACGCGATATAAACCATTATAGCAGGTCTTATTTAGATAAATAATTCTCGCTGCCTTTATCGTATTTGATATATGCTCATAATCCGCTCTGCGATCCATCGCCCTTATCTCATAGAAATATTCTTCTGAATTTTGTGCATTGTGCTTTTCCAGAAGCTCAATCAGCTCCTCCGCCGCATCTCTGACAGTGAGATAGACGTTGATAAGCTCACTATTATAATCATTGATAATCGCCTTTTTGGGCTGTAACTCAAAAAACACGGCCCCTCCGCCGACAAATGGTTCTATATAAGTTGAATATTTTTTAGGAATTAATGGCATAATATCAGCCAATAGCTGTCTTTTTCCTCCCACCCATTTCACAATAGGGCTGATCTCTGTGTTCCCCGTCATCTGTATACCCCTTCCTGATGCACGTTTGCCTCGCATATTATTTATACTTTATTCGTTCTCTAAGCTCTACCCTCAATTCTCAATCACCACATTGTTAAATACTATATTTTCTGCAAAGCTCTCTGTGTAGCCTTTCTCTGCAATAAAATAAGAATCCTCTATTGTAATGTCATGAATTGGCATCTGTGCAAGCCCATCTATGCGAATTGCTTGCCCTGCACCCTTGCAGTACACATTTTTGATCGTTATATTTCGAAATTCTGGAATGTCCTCTGGCATAATTGTCTTGAGTGTCTCCTCATCTATCCGGTCCATACTTGTCAGCATATAGCCCATATTAAAGATAATTCCCTCCCCCGGAATATCCGCCATATAGATGCCATCAATTATGATATCTTCCACCACGCCGCCTCTTCCAATCGCACTTTTAAAGCGCAGGCCACAATCTGTTCCCATAAAGGTACAGTTCTCCACCGTCACTCTTCTCACACCGCGTGACATCTCACTTCCAACCACAAAGCCTCCATGTCCATGATAAACTATGCAATCATGAATATAGACATCCTCTGTTGGCACAGGTATTCTTCTTCCCACCTCATTTTTGCCAGCCTTCATGCAGATCGCATCATCTCCCACATCAAACTGAACATCATGAATATGTGCGTTCCTGCAGGATTCCAGATCTAATCCATCTCCATTCTGCGCATAATATGGATTGCGGATCACGGCATTGCGAATGGTCAAATTGGTACAAAATAGCGGATGAACATTCCACGCCGGGGAATTTTGCAAAGTCACTCCATCAATAAGCACTCTGTCACAGCTTACCAAGCTTACCATAACCGGGCGATAATAATCATAATACGGCGCTGCTTTTTCCAAAGCATCTGGATCTGTGACATCTGGCTCTCCTGCCTGATTTCCCTGATAAATACTCTCCGTTGGAAGCCAGATACCTCCCTCTTTACCATCTAACACATAAGGACTTTTCTCAAGACACTGCTGCCAATGCTTCTTTGTCACCTTCATCTCTTTCAAAGGACGCCACAGCTGCCCATTTCCATCAAAAATCCCCTGTCCAGTAATAGCGATATTCTCCGCCTCTCTCGCATGAATGGGAGATACCGTGCGAATCCTTGGCAAGCCTTCATAATCTGCAATAAATACAGGATATTCCTCTGGATTCTTGTCAAAGAGAATCACCGCACCTCGCTGCGCATGAAGCTCAATATTAGACTTTAGCTCGATCGGTCCCGTCAACCAGATGCCCGGCGGAATCACAACCTTCCCTCCTCCTGCCTGCGCTGCTGCCTCTATCGCTCTCGCAAATGCAGATGTATTAGATACCTTTCCTCCCATCACTGCCCCAAATTCTGTTATCACAAACTCATTTTCTCGAATTTCTGGCAATTTAACCTCAAATTTCATGTACTTGCCCCTCCTGCTTTCTCTTCTAAAATATAATTTAAGTATAGCGAGAATAAGACAAATTGTCCAGTCTAAAGAAAATCATACTACCATCTGTCCATCCAGCCAACACCGCCCTCCATCTCCTCAAGCGGTTCGGGCACAAGCTCTACTTCTCGAATCTCTCTTATCATTTCCTCCTTGGCATGTCCCACACTGTCCTCTGAATAATTTCTAAACTGTACACTATCCATAATAATAGCGCCCATTCGCGCCATATCCGCGATATTCATCTCCTGAATCTCCTTTGTCTGAGAAGAACAACAATCCTCCAACACCACAACATTATAATCCAAGGAATTGGCATCATAGCAGGTGGTGCGGATACAATTTGGCGTTGTCGTCCCTGTCAAAATTACTGTCTCTATTCTCAATCTCCGCAATATCAAATCCAGCTCTGTCCCGAAAAATGCACTCCATCTTGGCTTAATAATTGTATAATCTCCCTTTTGGGGCTTCAATCCCGCCGCGGCCTCCGCGCTGGCCTTCCCTGCACTTCCCGGCCCCATGGCGCGTCCGCCCTCCTTCCAAGCTTGATATCTGGTAAGCTCCACATCACTCCCATCTTGTCGATAGATCCTTTTCACAAAAAAAACTGGAATCCCTTTCTCCCTCGCTGTGGACACAGCATCCACACAAGCTGGCACAGAAGCCTTGGCATATGCAATACAATGTGGCGAATCTGCTTCCACAAAACCATTCTCCATATCAATCACCAACAAAGCGGATTTTGTTCTATTCTCTCTCATTCATCCCATTCCTTCCCCATATAAAATATTATTTTATTATAATTCCTTATCACAGATTGCAATAATTTTCCCGGCATCACATGTATCTAAACATCCACTTCTTACAACAAGAGCTGTGGCAACATTTACCTTATTAGACTCAATTTCCTCATCTGACAGCGTTTCTGCGCTCACTCCATATATCTCATAATTCATCACTATCAGCCCAAATCTGTCATCCATCACATATGTACTAAAATCTGGTGGAGTATTAATCAAACTATTCATCTTCTTCTGTGCTTCTCGTTTCAACTCATCCAAATTATTCGAATTTTCATCTGATAAACCAGCAATTACATAATCACCAAGCAAAGCAAAACATCTTTTATTATTAAAATAATACTTAAAATGTTCTATGGTACCCTTTTCTATTTCACTGAGATTTCTGTCTACCAGCTTGTGTACTTGCATTTCATCATCCTCCTTTAATTGCTGATACATTACTACATCTGTATCTGGACTCATCTTTTTAATAATATCTAATACTAATTCTACAGTATTATGTAAATATTCAATATCAATATCACTAATTACATAACGTTCCATTTCGTTTTTATATACCTGCGCAATACGAATCGCCTTCGCACGTTCTGCTATTCATTAATAATCTCATCATACTAATTTTTTCGATGTTCTTTTCTACCTGAATAGCTTTTATTTTGGCTTCAGTAGCGACTACCTACCAGTTCTGCAAGATTGCCTTACGTTGTGTTTTTATTTTTGCCTTTATATATTACCACATAAACGCCCATTTTTCCACAAAAAATGGCAATCCGCCTAAACTGCAAATTGCCATATTATCATTTCCCTTATCTGTGCTAACTAACATGGTGCTAGCACTATGTGACAACTATCATCAAATGATTCCGGGTGGTATGTGCAGTTCATTAGAAGCAGCAACAATCAATTCGCTGAATATTTCCTAAGAAGATTTTGCAACACTGTGTGAACTGCACAGAACATACATATCTGACATTGAAAGATGCAATCGAAATATTTCGATCGATAATATTCAAAAAATAGCGACAGCCTTTCATATCACTGCCGCTGAATTACTGAAGGAGGATTTTTCATGTTAATTGCAAAAAATATATTTCATCATCCACTGGTAAACGGATAAAAAATAATCCGTTGGCAAAGTGTGTCTATGGCGAAATTGCTAATTCAATTCTAAGAAATGTGACACCCTTTTTATCTTCTGCTATTACCACCTTTTATGTATCCATATCACTATACTGACGAATCTCCTGTATCACTTCTCTATAAGATTTTCCTTTTCCAAACAAAAGTGTTGTACCAAGTACAAACCCGTCCATTCCCATCGGTGCAAATTTCCGGATCTTGTCCGCACCACATGCGCCATCCCAATACGTCTTAAACTTCATCTCATCTTTTAAACTCAGCAGATGAGTTATCTTTTTCCCGACATAGGGCATATACATCTGCCCCGCATTTCCGGGATTAACTGTCATAATCAGAACTTTCTTAACTATGCGAAGCATCTCATAAACAGTTTCCACACTTGTGCCCGGATTGATAGCAATACCCGGTATCATGCCTGTGTCAATAATCTTCTGCAAGGTTGTGGAAGGATGGTACTCTGCCTCCGGATGAATATAAACGGTATCACCTGGACGAAGATTTTTCAAAAATAATTGTACATTATTATTGGGATGCTCAATCATCAGATGCACATCAAGCGGCTTTTTTGTTGCACTAGCTATGTATTTCATATCATTTAAGGACATAGCAAAATTGGGCACGAACCGTCCATCCATAATATCAATATGGAAAGAATCAATGCCGCCCTCGTCAAGCTCTCTGATCTCTTTTTCTAAATTTCCATAGTTGGCACACATCAGAGAAGCTGTCAGCTCAATTTTCATAAATTTATCTCCTATATGTTTTATCGTTCATTAAAATATAATTTTGCATATTTTTTCTGCTGCATCTCCGTTGCCGTATAAAAAATCTTTAAATTTTCCTTTTATATCAGTCCTTCTGACTGCCTCCAGAATTTTTTCGCTTTCAACTGTACATAATATATTATGATTTCCCTCCAACGTTTCCACCCATTCTGTCTGATTTCTCAGAGTGACAACATTTTTATGCATAATATATGCTTCCTTCTGCAAGCCTCCCGAATCTGTTATCACCTTTACTGCGTGATTGGTGAAAAAAAGCATTTCCAGATATCCCAGAGGCTCCACAAAACAGATATTTTCATACCTATTTCTGTCCATCAACCGTTCTGTGAATATTCTGATTCTCGGATGAACAGGAAATAAAACCGGATATTCCAATTTATCAAGAGCCTTCATTACTTCATTAAGCGCATTTTCATTTTCTGTATTTTCCGCCCTGTGTACGGTGGCAATATACCAGTTTTTCAAATTTTTCTCCCATGGAAATAAAAATCTGAGCTTATTTATAAAATCTTCTTCTGGAATCTCTTTTATTTTTTTTAAATAAAAAAATACAGCATCACACATTACATCCCCAACACAATAAACGTTATCCGTAATATTTTCCTTTTCTAAATGCTTCACCGCCGTCTGTGTCGGACAAAACAAATACTTTGAAATATGATCCGTCAGTATTCTATTCTGTTCTTCCGGCATTGACATATTAAAAGAGCGCAGTCCTGCTTCCACATGAATAACCGGAATCAATATTTTAGACGCTGCCAATGCCGCAGCCAGGGTGGAATTGGTATCACCATATACCAGCACAAAATCAGGCTTCTCTTTTAAATAAATCTCCTCCAGCTTAATTAGCATCTCCGCTGTCTGTCTAGCATGAGAGCCTGATCCTACCCCCATATGATAATCCGGTCTTGGAATGTCTAGTTCTTTAAAAAAAATTTCCGACATATTGCTGTCATAATGCTGCCCCGTATGAACCAAGATCTCTGTCGCATATTGCCTTATCACCCTAGATACGGCTGCTGCTTTTATAAATTGAGGTCTTGCACCAACAACTGTTATTATTTTCATCTAATTACTTTCCCGCTTCACTTTCTCATAAAATGCAACCAATTCTCTGCCATGGGATTTCATTGTCAGATTATTTCGGATCAAGAAATTTTCATCAATATGCAGCCTGCATACTGTTTCCAACTGTTTTCTAATATCTTTTGAAAAATCCAATTCCATCCCTACATGACATTGTTCAACAAATTTTTTTAGCGAATCTATCCCTGCCGCTACTACAGGTATACGAGCATTTATATATTCATATAATTTATTTGGTGAAGCGCCCTCCAGATGAAGTCTGTTATTGCCAACCGAATTGAAAACAGCCAGACCACAATCATATTTTGTCATTTCAAGAATCAGCTTTTCACCACTGGCACTTCCCTCATAATGAATCAGAGAGCTTATTTTTTCCAGCCTTTTACAATATTCCATAGCAGAGGACGAATAAAAATGAATATGTACCCCTGCATCAGCTATTTTTTCCCATATCTCATCAAAAAAGCGATGGCTATTTCTGTCCCCGCCAACCACTGCCCCTTCATATACACAGTGAATTTCATGATCCAATGCACTCAGCTTTTGCAGTGATTTCGGAATAAGAATCTGCTCTGTCACCAGATTATTCACAAAAAACACTTCTTTATTTTCCAAACTGTATTTATCTTTTGCTATATCCATACCATATTCTGAGGTGTACAGTAACCCATCACTGTTTTTATTTGCCAGGTACTCTAAGACAAGTGTTTCAATCCCTATATCGCTCCTTATACTCTGCATATCATGCGTATCAGCAACCACAGGCTTTTTGCTTTTCTGTACAATATTTACCAATATATCTGGTTCGTTTGAACAATGGACAACATCAAAATCACTGTTTGAAATAAAATCAAGAATACCATTTGCCGAAGAAAATCCCCAGATATTCTCATAGATATCCGTATACTTTGCATACGCCGCATACGGAGGCGCCAGTGTGTATAAAAGAAATACCTTATATCCCTCCTCCTTCATCACCTTCGCCACTCTGTGCGTTCGTATACATGCAGCATTCTGTACAAAAAGTATATTCTTTCCATCGTCTTTTTTCTTGTAATAAGGCACCCTGTTTAGCTCCACTGGCATCATGGTCTCATTTAAATCCGTATGATAAAGAAATCCCTCCAGCATTACATAATAGCTGAAAATACCCATATCAAAAATCTGAGAACCAATCTGATAATAGGCGCGTGTACAAATGACAATATCTATATCATTCATATCAAGGTTCTTTATTTCCTCCCCAGATATTACCGGAACACCTTCATAAGAGGTTCCCTGCACATTACGATTATTATCTGCAAAAAAAATAACATGATATTCATTCTTCAATTTCCAATATGCATTTTTTCCATAATGCCCAATTCCAAAAATAATAATATTACTCTTCACAGATCAAACTCCCTTTTGCGTATATGTACTGACTGTTTTATAGAATTTTATCAACTCTGATGTCTTACTGTCGAATGTGAATCCCTTTTCTTCTAATATTCCTAAAGGTATTTTTATCCGGGCAATCTCTTTCATCTGCATCATAATGTCTCCCTCCAGATCAATATGCCTGCCCAAATTATTTTTCTCAGCAATTAAACTAAGGCTTCTCACTCCATCTACGGCCACAGGAATGCCAGCATTCACATATTCATAAAATTTATTTGGCGATGCGTGCTCTATATATAATTGATTCCTCGGAGTGCTATTATAAATACATAATCCCACATCATACTGCGTTAATTCGAAGGATAAACCATACGATGAAATATTTCCCTCATAATGAAGATGTGGGTGTAATGTCTCCAAAAATCTACAATATTTTTCTTCTGATTGTGAATAATAATGTACATGCAAGCCTGCTTCTACCAGTTTTAACCATATCTTTTCAAAATATCGGCGGCATCCCTTGTCTCCATGTGTTATTCCACCTTCATATACACAGTGAATTTCACCATCTGTTGCACTGAGTTTTTCTTTTTTCTTCTTTTGAAGCAAATCCTTAAACGGATAATTTTCAACTACCAATGTCCGCTCTTTTGACAGCCCAAATTTTCTTACAGCCTCATCTCTTAGTCCGCAGGTTGGATATATCACTCCGGCTGCACCCGTATGTGCTAGATATTCTATCGCCAATCTGTCAGGCGACAGCAACTCATTGGAGCTACGCAAATCATGGCAATCATGGATCACTATTTTGCCGGAATGCATAAGCACCGGCGTCACATGATCCGGTTCACTGGAACAATGTATGATGTCAAACTCACTGTTCTTTACAAAATCATAAAGAGACTGTACAGACATAACCGCAAATATTTCCTCATACATATCTGCATATTCCTGCCATACTCCATATGGTGAATGAATTATATAAGCAAGATAAACCTTTCCGCCCGCTTTCTTTACAATAGATGCCATCTTATGATCTCTGATACCCGCTGCATCTGAAACAAAAAGCACATGCAGGGCTTTATCATTCCCTTTTTTATGACATTTCAGTGCTGGAAATTCAAGCGGATACAATCCATTAGCCGAAAAGAAAAAACCTCCTTTCCAGATATAGATATTTAATACCTTTAATTGCCTGAGCTGATTTACAACCTCGCTTGTCTGAAACATGGATACAAATACATCTAAATCATATATTTTTGCGTACTCTGGAATCTCTGAAGGGCTTATTATTGGTATGCCATTTAATTCTTTTCCGTGTAAGTCGTTCCTATTGTCAGACCATGCAACAATCTCATAATATGCTTTTAATTTTTCACAGGCTGCTTTTCCTATATTGCCGCAGCCAAATATAATACATTTTTTCATATATATTACCCCTGCATGTCATGAGTTTACCCGTGACACTGCACCAATAAAGAATTTGGAAATTTATTTCCAAACTTCACACCTTTTGAAAAATCACATTTAAAAATACAGCCCTTTATCATTATTTCTCTCAATAGCTGCTTTCTGTCTTATAATTCTCGTGCTGATTAGCAGGCATAGACATGATCGCATCAAATTCTTTGTCTGATATTTTTAGATTTTTCTTGATAGTGGCTATATAGCTTTCCATCATCTCGTTGTCATATATCGGCTCTTCCATTTCACTTATCGCTTTCTCGCGGGTCATCTGACCACTCACTATCATACTAGATAAATGAGATCTTCTTTTATCGACACCAAATTTTTTTGGAAACCAATATAGCTGAATAAACGCTGTCAAGATATTTTCAAGATGTTTACGTCCATAATATTCAAAACCACAAAATTCATTTAATTCCCCGAATGCCCGTTCTCTGTTGTAATCAATATAATTTAATGGTCTGGGTGATTTTATTCTAAAATCTTTTTCATCCTTTTTCATCTGTCTGTTTGACAACAATTCTAATTTATCAATCGGCTCTTTTCCAAACTTATTATGTATATCAATAATATTTGTCACATCAAATGCGTTGTACGTGTTCCCTCTCTGCAATATACATTCAAGGGCAAAATTGCCTCCAGAAAGAAAATATTGAATATTATATTCTTTCATTTTTTTATACAAAAAAGCAAACAGAACATTATCCTGTGGAACCGCTATATTTGGGACACCTGCCTTCATATAAGACAGAATCAGATCATTATATTGTACTGAATCGGGCTTAATAATTTCATAATCAAATCCTGTAGCCACAATCAGCTTTTTTATATTTTCTTTCGATATCTGTGTATCAAAACCATCATCTATATGTACGGCAAGAACTCTTAGCCCCCATTTATAACCGAGATAGGCAAGATAGGAAGAATCGAGTCCCCCAGAGATTCCCATAATACAGTCGTACTTTTTCCCTTTTCCACTGTCCTTTACCTGACGCAAAAGCAGGTTTAATCTTTCTTGTCCTTCATTATCGGGAAAATATTTTTTTCCTATATTTTCAAATGCCGTGTTACAGTAATTACACTGTTCGTTTTCATCAAACAGAATCCATTCATCTGCTGCATTACTCATGATGCATCTTTTGCATACCCGATTTTTATTTGTCTTAACCAGATGATTTTTATACACATGGTTATCCAGCATAATAAGATAATCCGTAATTCCCATCTCTTCCAGTTGCTTCGCTACCTCATGATATCCCGCTGTAGTAATGACAATGTCCGTGTCATCCTGTCTGTACTGGAATAGCTGTTCCGCAGAAATAATCGGGATATCGAACAGGGTTGTCCCCCAGAGAGAAGGATTATTGTCCACAAAGTATACTATTTCATGCTCTGCCTTCAGATTGTAAAACTCCTGTCTTCCATAGGCTCCTGTTCCAAATAAAATCACCCTATTCTTCATATTTTTTCTCCTCATTATATATTCGATACCAAAGCTCCATACTATAAAATCGAAAAAGCTTGTCGCTATAATCTGCTTTTCCCTCCATATGAGCCATGTAGAATTGATGAATCGTATCTCTGGGAACAATATTTCTATCTCCAAACGCATAAATCACTTTTTTCAATTCATCCCGGCTGCTGCCTTCTCTCAGCCATCTTGCAAATGGTGCCGGAAATCCCATTTTATTCTTTCTCTTTGCAACCTCTTTAGGAAGATACTCCTTGCAGGCTTTTCTTATAATCCACTTTGTCCACTGATTTCGAATCTTGTATTTCCCGTCAAGTGCAATCGCAAACTCAACAATCCGATAATCCAAAAACGGAACTCTAGCTTCAATCGAAAAAGCCATCGAATTTCCATCTTCATTGTGTAACAGAGAAGGAATAGACTTATTCAGGACAGCATTACATAATCTGGTATTTAATTTTGAAGAACATTGTATTTCTTTTTCCTGATAATTATCATTAACTTTATCCATAAAATCAGTCGTAAACAACTGTGCTGTCCTTTTTATTTTTAAGTCCTTTACTTTATTCTCATTTTGAAAAAGAAAACTGTTTTTTAAACCTACTAGCCTGACTATTGTATCCGTGCTGACAGTATCGATAATATCCGCCCATTCTTTTTTTACAATCGTAAGAATTTTTATCGCTCTGCATCTCGCCCAAAATGTATTTTTATCCATTAAATCGGCAATATAATCGGCATAGTAAGGAATATAACCGGCAAACAGCTCATCTGCGCCCTGCCCGTCAAGTACTACTTTTACATTTTTCTGAGCACTTTTCATAACCATAAACTGACTGTATAAAGAAGCACTTTTTGCAGGCTGATCATGATGTCTCGTCAGCTCTTCTATATATATGGCTAAATCTTTTTCATAATCATCCGGTCTGACATAATGTGGGATTGTGTTCCACATTTCATTGACCCGGCGGATATATGGCTCTTCATTACAATCTTTGTCCATGTAGACAGACGAAAATGTATGCATTCTTTTTCCAAACTTTTTAGAAGCACAACCGACAATGGCGCTGGAATCCAGTCCTCCCGAAAGGCATGCCCCCACTTCTACATCCGCACGAAGCCTTAATCCCACTGCACTTTCAAACAATTCTTTAAATGTTTTTATGGGATCTCTTCCTTTTATCCATTTATCATAAAACAGCCGCTCATCCACTTTCCAGTATGGGTTGCATATCTTTGTATGATTTCTGATATCATAAATCATATAATGTGCTGACGGAAAAATCTTAGCATTTAAAAAAACACATTCCTCATCCGTGTCTTCGTTTATCAGCCCTGATAAATATCGATATATCCAGTTTTCATTAAAAATCTTTTCTGTCGGAAAAGCTTCTATGATAGCTTTCACCTCAGATGCAAATGCAAATACATTTTCGTTATCAACTGTATAAAGCGGTTTGATCCCAAATCTGTCTCTGCTTATCACAATTTTCTGTTCTTCGATATCATAAAGCACAAACGCCCACATGCCATTAAAGCGATTAAAGCAATCTGTTCCATATGTTCTGTAAGCTTCTATAATAACTTCTGTATCGCTGTTTGTTCTGAATACTGCCCCTTTTTTTATCAGCTCCTCCTTTATTTCTATGTAATTATAAATTTCGCCATTGAAGGTCAAAACATATCTTTTGTCATGGCTGAGCATCGGCTGATTGCTTATTGCATCCATGTCTATAATCGATAATCTTCTGTGCCCTAGTGCAACATAATCATCAGCCCATTGTCCCTCGGCATCCGGTCCGCGATGAGCCAGAGCATCTGTCATTTTTTTCACGAGTGTTTTGTCCGTTTTATATCTATTTGACTTGTCAACATAACCGGCGATTCCACACATGCTGTTATTATCCTCTCAATTCATAAATAAAACCTACCAGTTTTATATATAACCTGCAAATAAAATCCTTTACTGCGTGCTTTTTGGGTATCTCAACTCTATCTCCGTTACAATTATAAAAGAACGCTCTTTTATAATTTATTTTGTCAAGCAATTCCATTATATTACCATAATTATGACCTTTTGTGCCGGAGAAGGTTACATACACCTGATCATAGGCTTTTGAATATATCCTGTGAACAACACGTTCCGGCACATCATAAAAGCTGTCCTGACATATATCAATAAAATGGATAGATGGATAACCTGATTTATATATATCAACCTGACTGCTTTGAATCAGACAATCTATTTCTTCTTTTTTTAATTCCTCAAATAATTTCTTTATTGTTATGTCTGTAGACGTCTTAAAAACTAATACCCTATTCAATCATATTTCCTCTTTTTAAATTTTTTCTTTTTGCTTCGCCTTGCTGTATAACTCAATATACTTTTTATAAAGAGCACTGTTTTCATCTAAGCATAACGACTGAGTTCCATATCGATCTATCAATTTCACAATGCTGTCTTCAACCAATCTTTTATCTACTCCATATCCCCAAATATATTCGTTGTCTGTAGGATTCATAGTCCATTCATCAGGATATGAATTGTCAAATATTTTTAGTAATCTTTCTGCAACGATTGTAGACAAACAATAATTTTCAATATATTTCTTTTGTTCATTCCCTATTCGCCTTCTTTCTTCTTTATGTTCCAGCAAATATATTATTTTTTCTTTTAATTCATCAGGTTTACAGTATATAGTCGGCGCAATAGGCTCAGGTAAAGTCTTTTTATATACCTCCGCATAATAACCACTTACAATAACTGGTATTCCGTTTATTGACGCCTCCGCTGCAAACCCTGCCATTGGAATATCACTATATAGCTGGTCAATTACAATATCAGATACAGCTATCTTCTCAAGAACTATATCGTGCGGCAGGCCGGATACTTCTATATAATCAAAATCATAACCTTCCTTTTTGATTTCATCCAATATACTTCTAATTATATTTGTACCTTTTCCTTTCTGATCAGATGGTGCATGTAAAATCGTAACTTTATCGCTGTAATTTTTAACGAATTTTACTTTCTCTTTTTCATCTACAGGCACACCCATACAGCTATAAATAAGATACGGTTTTCTGTGAAAATGTGAAGATGCTGCTCCATCAATCAGCGTCATATATTTTTCAAGCATTCTAATTCTTCTTGCTCTTTTTCGCGTTGCGTTATATACTTTTTCAGTCTGATAATTGCAGCTATGTAAATACACATCACAGTAAGGTGCTCTTGAGTCGGAGCCACATAACCACATAATCATTTTTTTACGAAACATCTTTAAGATAAAATATTCCACTTCTTCTATCTTACTCAAATACTTATTATAAAAAAACATTCCATGTCCAAATACAAAAACAAATTCATCATATCTAAATAAAACATAAAAAAAAATATATAATATATCCCACATTTGCAGGAAATACCACCAATTCTTTTCGTATTCCTTTGTAGCATGTATTCTTTTATCAGAATGTATTCGATATTTTCTCAAAATTACTTTTTCGTTTTTTTTCGATGTAAATCTATAATTGTTCATACAATAGAAATCACTTTGAATCCCCATTTCCTGAAAAGCATTGTTCAATCTTTCCATTATACCGGCAATTTCCTGAACTCCCAAGAATATTCTTCTCTTCTTCACCTAATCTTTCTCCATTCTTTCTGAGATATTTATATATCATCGATGATACTGGCAAACCTACTTCACTATTATGCCTTGCAATAATCATATTCATTTGTTGATTAAAATCACATTTTGCAAAAATCTGTCCTTCTTTTAATTCTATCCCTCCATCATTATCATATTCAAGAATTTCTATAATTCCATCAAAGCATTTTACCCAAAAAGACTGTAAGTCCAGCACCATAACAATCTCACCACAACTATAATTATCTAAAAGACTGCTTTTCACCTCAATGTATTTACATCTTATTAT
Organism: uncultured Clostridia bacterium; assembly: GCA_947088195.1. Lineage (GTDB taxonomy): Bacteria > Bacillota > Clostridia > Lachnospirales > Lachnospiraceae > RGIG8607. The sequence goes on along the minus strand of CAMUFS010000013.1, from coordinate 86 downwards.
CTTAATTGTATATTCTCCAAGCTTAGTAAATGCACAAGGATAAGGACACGTCAAAGCTCGAACAAAATTATATATATCACGGCATC